>JADZBT010000096.1 GCA_020851915.1 Alphaproteobacteria bacterium
TGTCCGGCGAACTCAAGGGCGGCTACTACATGCAGCCCACGGTGTTCGAAGGCCGTAATGACATGCGCGTATTTCAGGAGGAGATCTTCGGGCCGGTCGTTTCGGTCACCCCCTTCAAGGATTACGACGAGGCCATCCGCATTGCTAACGACGTGCAGTACGGCCTCTCCGGCGCCGTCTGGACGCGCGACACCAACACTGCCTATCGCGCCAGCCGCGCGGTGAAGGCAGGACGCGTGTGGGTCAACGCCTACCACCTCTATCCCGCGCATGCGGCATTCGGCGGCTACAAGCAGTCCGGCATCGGCCGTGAGAATCACAAGATGATGCTGTCACATTACCAGCAGGTGAAGAACGTGCTGGCGAGCTACAGCCCCAAGGCGCTGGGATTCTACTAAGCATTGCCATCCCGGCGAAGGCCGGGATCTCATAGCGCAACAGGAGTATTGGGAAAGATAAGACCCCGGCCTTCGCCGGGGTGGCAGTAGAAAGAAAATATGGAAAGCATCAAGACGACGGTTAGCACCGCCTCCAAACCCTTCAAGACCAATGCGGCGCATCACGCCGCGCTCGTGAAGGAACTCAAGTCCCACATCTCCGTTGCCGCGAAAGGCGGCGGCGAGAAGGCGCTCAAGAAACATGCGGAACGCGGCAAGCTGCCGCCGCGCGAACGCATCCGGCGCGTGCTGGACGAAGGCTCGCCGTTCCTCGAACTCAGTGCGCTGGCCGCGCACGGGCTCTATGATGATTCCGTGCCATCGGCGGGCATCGTCACCGGCATCGGCCGGGTGCATGGCATCGAGTGCATGTTCGTCGCCAACGATGCCACCGTCAAAGGCGGGACCTATTTTCCTATGACGGTGAAGAAGCATCTCCGCGCGCAGGAGGTGGCACAGCAGAACCGGCTGCCCTGCATCTATCTCGTCGATTCCGGCGGCGCGTTTCTGCCCATGCAGGACGAGGTATTCCCCGACCGCGATCATTTTGGCCGCATCTTCTACAATCAGGCGCAGATGTCGGCGCTGGGCATCCCGCAGATCGCGGCGGTGCTGGGTTCCTGCACGGCGGGTGGCGCCTATGTGCCCGCCATGTGCGATGAATCCGTCATCGTCAAAGGCAATGGCACGATCTTCCTCGCCGGGCCGCCGCTGGTGAAGGCTGCAACCGGCGAAGAGGTCACCGCCGAAGCGCTGGGCGGCGCGGCGGTGCATACCGCCGTATCCGGCGTCGCCGACCATTTCGCGGAGAATGAGGAGGAAGCACTGCACATCGTGCGCGACATCGTGGAGAGCCTCAATCGCCGCCGCCGCTGCCATCCGAATATGCGGCCCTACGCCGAGCCGCTCTATCCGGCGGACGAGATCTACGGCGTGCTGCCGGAAGACTCCACCCGCATCCCGTTCGACGTGCGCGAGATCATCGCGCGTATTGTGGATGGCTCCGAATTCCAGGAATTCAAAAAGAAGTACGGTACGACGATCGTCTGCGGATTTGCGAAGATTCACGGTAATCCCGTAGGCATCATCGCCAACAACGGCATCCTCTTTTCGGAATCGGCGCTGAAGGCCGCGCATTTCGTGGAGTTGTGCAACCAGCGCAAGACACCGCTGGTATTCCTGCAAAACATCACCGGCTTCATGGTCGGCAAAAAATATGAATCCGAGGGCATCGCCAAGCATGGCGCGAAGATGGTCATGGCGGTATCCAACGCGCAAGTGCCGAAATTCACCGTCATCATCGGCGGCTCTTACGGCGCGGGCAATTATGGTATGTGCGGTCGCGCTTTCAACCCGCGATTCCTGTGGATGTGGCCCAATGCGCGCATCTCGGTGATGGGCGGCGAGCAGGCGGCGGGCGTGCTCGCGCAGGTACGCAACGAGGCGCTGGTCAAAGAGGGCAAAAAGCCCATGAATAAAAAAGACGAAGCCGCATTCAAAGCGCCGGTGCTTGCAAAATACGAGCGCGAGGGCAGCGACTATTACAGCACCGCGCGGCTGTGGGATGACGGCATCATCGACCCGGCGCAGACCCGCAGCGTGCTGGGACTGGCCATCACGGCAAGCCTCAATGCGGAGATACCCGAAACGCAGTACGGCATATTCAGGATGTGACGATGGAAACCACCCTTACTGTAAGCATCGACGACCACAACATCGCGCGGGTGATGCTGAACCGGCCGGAGCGGCATAACGCGTTCAACGCGACGATGATCGCCGAGCTCACGGCGCTGTTCACCGAGCTTGATCGCGATCCCCATGTGCGGCTGGTGGTGCTGTCTGGCAGTGGGGAGTCCTTCTGCTCTGGTGCGGATACGCAATGGATGCTCTCCGTGAAGAACTACTCGCCGCAGGAGAACATGGAAGACGGTTTCCGTATGGCGGAGATGTTCGAGCGCCTCAACAACTTCAGCAAGCCGCTGATAGGCCGCGTGCATGGCAATGCGCTGGCGGGCGGTATCGGTTTTGTCGCGGTGTGTGACTATGTGCTGGCCGAAGCCTCTGCGGTATTCGGTTTCACCGAGGTGCGCGTGGGGCTGGTTCCGGCGGTGATCTCGCCGCACGTCATCGATAAGATCGGCGAGTCGGCGGCGCGGGCGTACTTTACATCGGGCATTCGTTTCTCCGCCGAGCATGCGCGTGAGATGCATCTGGTGCATGAGGTCGTGTCCGGAACGAAGGCGCTCGACGCGCGCGTGGAGGAAGTGATAGCGGCATACCTCAAAGCCGCGCCGGAGGCCACCTGCAAGGCCAAGGCACTCATCGCCAACGTGGTGGATCTCAAGCGCATCTCGCGTGCCAACCGTGAGGGTAAACTGATGCAATACACGGTGCAAGCCATTGCCAACGCGCGCGTGAGCCCGGAGGGGCAGCAAGGCATGGCGGCGCTGCTTTCGGGCGGAACGCCGCCATGGGTAAAAAAATAGTATGAAAAAAATCTCCACACTCCTCATCGCCAATCGTGGCGAGATCGCCTGCCGGATCATCCAGACCTGCCGGGCGATGGGCATCCGCACGGTGACGGTGAGCACGGCGCAGGACGAAAGCCTGCCGCACAGCTATCTCAGCGATCGCAACGTGCTGCTGGAGGGTGAGGCGCTGGCCGATACCTACCTCAACCAGAAACAACTGATCGCCATCGCCAAGGAGTCTGGTGCGGATGCCATCCATCCCGGCTATGGTTTCCTGTCGGAGAACGCCACATTCGCGAAAGCCGTGGAGAAGGCCGGGCTGATATTCGTCGGGCCGGACTCCAAGACCATCGCGCTGATGGGTGACAAGAAGGCCGCGCGGCAGGCGATGGAGAACATCAACATCCCGCTGATCCCCGGTTATCACGGCAACGCGCAGGACGCCGCAGCACTAGCGAAAGAAGCGAAGAAGATCGGCTACCCCGTGCTCATCAAGGCGGCGGCGGGCGGCGGCGGCAAGGGCATGCGCGTGGTGGAGGGCGAGAAGGCGCTGGCCGATGCTATCCGTTCCGCGAAATCCGAGGCCATGAACGCCTTCGGCGACGACCGCATATTGCTGGAGAAATACCTCGTACGGCCGCGTCATATCGAGGTGCAGGTATTCTCCGACAGCCACGGCAACCATCTGCACCTGTTCGAGCGCGACTGCTCCATCCAGCGCCGCCACCAGAAAATTGTGGAAGAATCGCCCGCGCCGAATCTGCCGGAGAAGCTTCGCGCCGACATCTGCGCGACGGCGGTACGCATCACCTCGCATATCGATTATCGCGGTGCGGGCACGGTGGAATTCATCCTCGACGAATCGGGCGCGTTTTATTTTCTTGAGATGAACACTCGCTTGCAGGTCGAACATCCGGTGACGGAGATGGTCACCGGGCTGGATCTCGTGCGTATGCAGATAGAGGTTGCCGAAGGAAAAAAACTCACGCTCGTCCAGAAGGACATCGTGCAACGCGGCCATGCGGTTGAGGTGCGACTCTATGCCGAGGATCCGGACAATAATTTTCTGCCCACCACCGGGCGTATCGAGCGCATCGGCCAGCCGTCGACGTTCCATGTGCGCTTCGAGAACGGCTATGCCGAGGGCAACAGCGTGACGGTCAGTTACGACCCGATGCTTGCCAAGCTCGCAGCATGGGGAGAGGACAGGGAAACGGCTATTACACGGTTGCGCGCGGCGCTCGCGGATGTTTGGTTCGCCGGGGTGAAGACCAACCGCGATTACCTGATGCGGATACTACGGAATCCGGATTTCATCAAAGGGCAGGTGAGCACCAAGTTCGTCGAGCAACACGCGCAGGCGCTCGCGCCCGTTGCGCCCGTCGGTGATGCGCTGGCGCGCTATGCGGCGGCCTATCTGCTGAATCCCACGCATGGGACGGCGTCGGTGCATGTATCGGGCGCGGTGACGAAGTCAGAGCATTCCGCATGGACGGATACCAAACTCGCGGGGTTCCGCAATGCATAAAAAACTCATTATCAACGGCAGGGAAATACTGCTGGAATCGGTCGAGCAGGTCGAGGGTGGCGTCAGCTTCATGCTGGACGGCAAACGCTACTGCTTCTGCGGCGAGCGCGTGCCCGGCGGTGGATTTGTGCTGTCGGGGCATGACGGGTTCACGCATCGCGGGTATTTGAGTGGGCGCGACAAGGATGGCCGCCATAGCCTGTTCCTCGATGGTGGAGAGGTGATGATCGCCACGCCATCTGCACGGAAGGCAGTAAGCGCCGAGGCTGCCGCCGGCGCGCATATCGCTCCCATGCCCGGCACGATCCGCAAGCTGCTGGTGAAGAAGGGCGCGAAGATGAAAAAAGGCGACCCGCTGGTCATCATGGAAGCGATGAAGCTGCAACTCACCATCGAAGCCTCTCGTGCCGGGGTGATAAAGGCGGTATGTGTGGAAGAGGGTGCGCTCGTACCCGAAGGCACGGAACTGGTGCAGTTGGAGGAGAAA
>JADZBT010000097.1 GCA_020851915.1 Alphaproteobacteria bacterium
CCATATCCACGGAAATGGCGGCATTCATCAGCAGCGCCGCCGCGTCGGCATGCTTGCGGCCCACGAGGGCGGAGGCATCGAGCGCTTCAAAATGCATGGTATCGTTCTTGGCCATGTGCAGCATCGACTCTCATCAATAGATCAACTCGCCCTCGGTATCGTCGGCGATGACGATCTCGCCCTTGGATGCGAGGTCTTTCGCGGTGTTGACGATGCTCATCTGCGCTTCGTCCACATCCTTGAGGCGTACCGGGCCCATGGATTCCATTTCTTCTTTCATAATCTTCGCGGCGCGCTCCGACATGTTGGAGAAGAACAGGTTCCGCAGTTCCTCGGTCGCGCCTTTGAGCGCTACGGACAGCTTGTCCTTGTCGGCGGCGCGCAGCAGGGCCTGAACGCCCATGGTGTCGATCTTGAGCAGGTCTTCGAAGGTGAACATGAGGTTGCGGATGCGCTCTGCCGAGGAGGCGTCGCGGTCTTCGAGCTGCGACATGAATTCGGATTCGGTGTTGCGGTCGAAATTGTTGAAGATCTCCGCCATGATCTCGTGGGTATCCTTGCGCTGGGTCTTGGCGAGGTTGCTCATAAATTCCACGCGCAGCGTCTTTTCCACGCTTTCCATCACTTCCTTCTTCACCGCCTCCATGCCCAGCATACGCATGATGACTTCCATGGCGAAGTCGCGCGGCAATTCGCCCAGCACTTTCGCGGCGTGGTTGGGCATCAGCTGCGACAGCACCAGCGCCACGGTCTGCGGGTATTCGTTCTTGAGGTACGAGGCCAACACCTCTTCGTTGACGTTGCCCAGCTTGTCCCAAGTGGTGCGTCCGGCGGGGCCGCGTATTTCCTCCATGATGCGCCCGACGCGATCCTTGCCCAGCGCCTTGGTGAGCAGGCGTTCGGTGCTGTCGAGGTTGCCCACCACCGCGCCGGAGCCCGACATGTTCTCGACGAATTCGAGGAATACTTTTTCCACGGTTTCGGAGCTCATCTGCCCGAGCGTGGTCATGGCGTGCGAGATCTCGCGGATCTCGTCATCTTCCATGGCGGCGAATATCTTGGACGCATGGTCTTCGCCTACCGACATGACGAGGATGGCGACTTTCTGTAGTCCGGTCAGTTTGCGGGATTCGTCTTTCGCTGCCATATGCGTCTACATCGCTACCCGTTGATCCATTGGCGGATGACGGAAATGGTTTCTTCCGGATGCTCTTCTACCAGAGAGCTGATGCGTTTGATAGAGGAGGATTTGACCTTGCCCTTGATGCGGTCGACATCGATGAGCACTTCGTCCTCCTCGGCGGCGGCCATCGCCGCCTCTGCCGCGCGCGCCGCTTCTTCGGATACATGCCCGGCGACGGCGGGGCCGGCCAGTCCTTCTTCGTCTTCTTCGTCGCGCGACGGCATTTCGAGCATGCGGTTGACCAGCGGGCGCACCACCATCAGGATGGCTAGTATCGCCACGATGCCGAAGATGGCTGTCTGCAATACCTTGGGCAGATCCTGCTTCAGCCAGTCGAGTGCTGAAGGAGGCTCTGCATCCGCCATGGGACTGGAGAATTGCATGTTGACGACTTCCACCTTGTCGCCGCGTTTTTCGTCATAGCCGATCGCGGATTTCACGAGCTTGTCGATCTGAACGATCTCGTCGGCGGAGAGGGGGATATATTCGCGCGTGCCATCCTCTTTCGTCTTGTAGCTTCCGTCCACCAGTACCGCTACCGAGAGTTTCTTGATGGAGCCGACTTCCTGAATATGGTTCTCGACGGTCTTTGATATTTCAAAGTTGGTGACCTCATCCACGCGGTCGGTGCTGCTGCTGGTGGATGCGCCGGAGGCCGCACCGACGTTCGCATCGGGCAGGTTGTTTTCCACGCTTACGGTGTCGTCGGCGCTCTTCTCGCTGCTTTTCTCATTCTCCGAGGTGGTTTGCACCGAGCGCGCGACCTGTCCGTCGGGGTCGTAGCGTTCCGAGGTCGTCACGATCTTGTCGAGATCGAGGTCGGCGGTGACTTCCGCCTTCACCCGGCCGATGCCGAGGCTTTCTTCGAGCAACCCCTCGATGGATTTTCTCAGGCGGTTCTCCACGGTAGCGCGGTATTCATCTCCGGCTTCGATGTCTGCGCCGGTGTCATCCTCGTCTGAGCCGCCGCGCGCGAGCAGGCGTCCGTTATTGTCCACGATGGTGATGCGGCCGGGGGTTAGTCCCGGCACGGCGGTGGCGACCAGATGGCGGATGGCGCCGATCTCTTCCTTCTTCAGCCGGTTGACGCCGAGCATGGTGACGGCCACCGAGGCGGTGGGGAACGCTTTGTTCTGCGCGAACAGCTCACGCTTTGGGATGACCAGGTGCACCCGGGCGCCCTCGATGCCGCTGAATGCGCCGATGGTGCGCGCCAGCTCGCCTTCCAGTGCGCGAACGTAATTGACGTTATACACGAAGTTGGATGTTCCCAGCCCTTCCGAGCGGTCGAATATCTCGTAGCCGATGACGGAACCGCCGGATGGCATGCCCTGACCGGAGAGCCGCACGCGTAGTGCCAATACCTGATCCGCCGGGACCATGATCTGCGTGCCGCCATCCTTGGTTTCGTAGGGCACGCCCATGGTTTGCAGTTGCGAGAGTATCTGCGAGCTGTCGGTGGCGTTGAGTCCGGTATAGAGGGGGCTCATGTTGGGGGTGCTCATGGAGAGCGACATATAGGCGAGCAGTCCCAGAAGCCCTGCTGCAACCGCAGCCATCAGGGCGATGCGTCCTGCGCCTAAGCGTTTGAGTGTCTCAGCGATGGACTCCATAGGCGGTTTTGCGCGCTCCCTGTGATCTGCCCGTTTCCATGCTCCCGGTTAACAACAACTTAAGGAGCGGAAATTTTTGCCTAGTGCCCGCACAGCACGTTTTCTGCGGGGCGGGTCGTGCTGTCCAAGTGTGCCTTGCCGAATATAGCACAGGCGCACCCACCCTACACAACATCTAGGTATATCAAGCCCGCCGCATCCAAGTAAAGCGGGAGGGGCCGGGAGGCTTAGGTTTTAGAGGGGATTCATGGAATGGTTGCGTAAAGGCAACAGAAAGCAGCGCCTCAGCTGTACATGTCGTCGTAGATCTCGCTGAGTGCGTTGGTGGTGATCGGCAGGGTCAGCAGCAGCGGGAAAAGGAAGAAGATCGCGCCCAGAAAATTCGCTACCACCAGCGCCAGCAGCACGCCCATATTGTGCGAACCCATGTTGAGCACGGTCTTGCGGCTGGCCTCCATCGCCTCCCAGAAGCTCATGTGCTTTTCGAGGATGAGCAGGGGGGTGAAGATATAGCAGGTGAGCAC
>JADZBT010000098.1 GCA_020851915.1 Alphaproteobacteria bacterium
CGCACGGATAGCGAATCCCGCGATGAGGCAGCCCTCGACCAGCTTGTGCGGATCGTGACGCAGCATGTCGCGGTCCTTGCAGGTTCCCGGCTCGCCCTCGTCGGCATTGACCACCAGATAGGACGGACGGCCATCGGACGTCTTGGGCATGAACGACCATTTGAGCCCGGTCGAGAACCCCGCGCCGCCACGGCCGCGCAGTCCCGATGCCTTCACCTCGTTGATGATCCAGTCCTGCCCTTTGTCGAGCAGCGCCTTGGTTCCGTCCCAGTCGCCGCGCTTGCGCGCAGACTCAAGGCTCCACGGCTCGTAGCCATACAGATTGGTGAATATGCGGTCGCTATCCTGAAGCATCACTTATCTTCTTTCTTCTTCGCGGGCTTCTTCTTGGCTGCCGTTTTTTTCGCTGGAGCCGCTTTTGCTTCCGTTGCCGGAGCTGCCGCCTTCTTCTGCGACTCCTTCACGAAACTGGTGAGGCTGGTGAGCCCACCCGCCGGGGCCGATGCCTGACGCTCGATCTGTGGGCCGGGGCGCACCTTCTTCCCGGCCTGAATGTCCTTCAGCAGCGCCTCCATGCGCTCGGCGTTGAGATCCTCGAAGTAGTCCTTGCCGATCCACACCACCGGCGCGTTCACGCAAGCGCCGAGGCATTCCGCCTCCGACAGCGTGAACATACCGTCCTTGGTCGTACCGCCCACTTCCACTTTCAGATGGCTCTTGCACGCGTTGAGCACCTCATCGGAACCGCGCAACCAGCACGGCGTCGTAGTGCAGACCTGCACGTGATGACGGCCCATCGGCTTGTGGTTGTACATGGTGTAGAACGTCGCGACCTCATACACCTTGATATAAGGCATGCCGAGCATATCGGCGATGCAATCCATGATCGGCACGGTTAGGGAATTCGCATTCTGCTGCTGCGCGAGATGCAGCAGCGGCATCACGGCGCTCTGCTGGCGTCCCGCCGGGTATTTGGCGATGGTTTCCTGCGCCTTCTTGAGGTTTTCGGGCGTGAAGGAGAAGTCGGATTTCCGTGAAGGACTAGACACGTACACCTCCCCCTGTCATCCCCGCCGAAGTGCGGGGATCCCAGACCGCGAGCACTCCCGCAAATGATTCACACCAATGTTTCATACAAGTCATTCCATTCCGGATTCATTCTCTGAATCGCATTTATTTTATACTCTCTCGTCCAGCGCTTGATGCGCTTTTCCCGTTTTATGGCTTCCAGCACTTCATCGTGACACTCGAAATATACCAGATTCTTCACATTATATTTCTTCGTAAAACCGTCCGCGCATCCATCCTTATGTTCGTACACTCTGCGTATCAAATCACTCGTTACACCTGTGTAAAACACCCCGAACTCTCTATTGGCCATGATGTACACATAATACATTTCGCTCTCCGCAGCCTGAGATCCCCGCATAAAGCGGGGATGACAGTTATCTATCGATCTCCCCAAATACAATATCCTGTGTGCCGATGACGGCCACTACGTCGGCCAGCATGTGGCCCTTGGTCATAAGCTCCAGCCCTTGCAGATGCGCGAATCCCGGCGCGCGAACCTTACAGCGATACGGACGATTCGAACCGTCCGACACGAGGTAAACACCGAATTCACCTTTGGGCGCTTCCGTGCCGACATACGCTTCTCCGGCCGGCACGTGGAAACCCTCCGTGAACAGCTTGAAGTGGTGAATGAGCGCCTCCATCGAGCTTTTCATCTCGGCGCGCGGCGGCGGGGCGATCTTGCGATCCTCCGTCATCACCGGGCCGTCGGGCATCTGCTCGATGCACTGGCGGATGATGGCAAGCGACTGGTGCATCTCTTCCATACGCACGAGGTAGCGGTCGTAGCAGTCACCGTGCTTGCCGATGGCGACCTTGAATTCCATGCGATCATAAACGTCGTAGGGCTGGCTCTTGCGAAGGTCCCACGCCACACCGGAACCGCGCAGCATCGGGCCGGAGAAGCCCCAGTCCATCGCCTCGTCCGCCGTGACCACGCCGATATCCACCATACGCTGCTTGAAGATGCGGTTATCGGTGAGCAGCGTTTCGGTATCGTTGAGATATTTCGGGAAACCCTCCACGAAGCGCAGTATGTCGTCCGTCAGCCCCTTCGGCAGATCCTGATGCACGCCGCCGATGCGGAAATAGGCCGAGTGGAAACGCGCACCCGATGCGCGCTCCTGGAATTCCAATATCTTCTCGCGTTCCTCGAACAACCAGAGCAGCGGCGTCATCGCGCCGACGTCGAGCGCCTGCGTGGTGATGTTCAGAATGTGATTGAGAATGCGCGACAGCTCCGCGAACATCACGCGGATATACTGCGCGCGCAGCGGCACGCTCAGGCCCAGCAGTTTCTCCGCCGCCAGCGCGAAGGCGTGTTCCTGACAGAGCGGCGATACGTAATCCAGCCGGTCGAAATAGGGCAATGCCTGCGTATAGGTCTTGTGCTCAATGAGCTTTTCGGTGCCGCGATGCAGCAGCCCGATATGCGGGTCGGCGCGGTTGACCACCTCGCCGTCCAGCTCCAGCACGAGGCGCAGCACGCCATGCGCCGCCGGATGCTGCGGGCCGAAATTGATCGCCAGATCTTTGGTTACGACCTCGGTGCTCATGCCGCTTTGTCCTTGGTTGCTTTCTCATCGCCGGGCAGCACATAGTCCGGGCCGTCCCACGGGCTCATATCGCCGAAATCACGGAATTCCTGCGGCAGCTTCACCGGTTCGTAGACCACGCGCTTCTGCTCTTCGTCGTAGCGCACTTCGACATGGCCGGTGAGCGGAAAATCCTTACGCAACGGATGCCCCACGAATCCGTAATCCGTGAGGATTCGACGCAGATCGGGATTGCCCGCGAAATAGATGCCGTACATATCCCACGCCTCGCGCTCATACCACCCGGCGGAGCTGAACACGCCCAGCGCGCTCGGCACGGCGGCCTTATCGTCGGTGGAAAGCTTCACGCGCACGCGCAGATTCTGCTTATAGCTGAGCAAATGATAGACCACCTCGAACCGCTCCGACCTCTCCGGATAATCCACGCCCGCGATGTCCATCAGCGATTTGCACAGCAGCTTGGGGTTGTCGCGCAGGAAGGTCAGCAACTTCAGCACATGCTCGCGGTCGGTGCGAAGCGTCAGCTCGCCATGCGCCACCTCCCACGAAAGCAGCGCCTTGCCGTTCGCGGATTCAATGTGCTCGCCCAGTTTTTCGAGTGTGTGCTTCATCGCGCTATCGTCGTGGTGCGTTTGATTTTCTTCTGCAACTGCATGATGCCGTAGATCAGCGCCTCTGCGGTCGGCGGGCAGCCCGGCACATACACATCCACCGGCACGATGCGGTCGCATCCGCGCACGACGGAATAAGAATAATGGTAATAGCCGCCGCCATTGGCACAGGAGCCCATCGAGATCACCCAGCGCGGTTCGGACATCTGGTCGTAGACCTTACGCAACGCGGGGGCCATCTTGTTGGTGAGCGTGCCTGCCACGATCATCACGTCCGACTGGCGCGGAGAAGCGCGCGGGGCAACGCC
>JADZBT010000099.1 GCA_020851915.1 Alphaproteobacteria bacterium
GAGCAGGCCGAGGGCGGCACGCTGTTCCTCGACGAGATCGGTGATATGCCGGTGGAAGCGCAGACGCGCCTGCTGCGCGTGTTGCAGCAGGGAGAATACAGCGCGGTCGGCGGGCAGGACGTGCGGAAGACGGATGTGCGGATACTCTGCGCCACTAACCGTGATCTGAAGGCGATGGTGGCGGCGGGCACGTTCCGCGAGGATTTGTTCTATCGCCTGAACGTCGTGCCGCTGCATGTGCCTCCACTGCGTGAGCGGCGCGAGGACATCCCGGCGCTGGCCGAGCATTTCCTCATGCGCGCGGAGCAGAAGGGGCTGCCGCGCAAGACCTTGTCACCGGATGCGGTGCGCCTGTTGATGGCCCATAGCTGGCCCGGCAACGTGCGGGAATTGGAGAACCTGATATATCGCCTCGCCGCGCTCACCACGGAACGGCAGATACCCGCCTATGCGGTCAGCGCCGAGCTGCCGGGAGTGGGCGCATCCGCCGGGGCGGATACCTCGCATTCGCTGGCGGGGTTGATGGCGGCGCATCTGCGGCGCTATTTCGCGGCGCTGGATGGCGACGAACCGGCAGCGGGGCTCTACCAGACCGTCATCGAGGAAGTGGAGAAGCCGCTCATCGAGCAGGTGCTGGAGTATACCGGCGGCAACCAGATACGCGCCGCCGAAGTGCTGGGCATCAACCGCAACACTCTGCGGAAAAAGATCCAGGAACTCGGGATTGCAGTGTTAAAACAGTAGCATGTGGATGGAATCTCCTGTTATTCTTCAAGCCGGTACGGGGAGAGGGTGTAGGGGCAAACCATGGTAGGCAAACTAAGCCGATGGATGCGCGGCGGACGGGTGGGGCGTAATCTTACCTTTACGCTCACGATGCTGTCCATCCTGTCGGCGATCTCCACCTATTACGTCATCACGCACAGCACCAACCCGTTCGGCGCCGATCCCAGCCTTGTGCTGGGTCTGGCGTTCGTGAACCTGTCGCTGCTGCTGGCGCTGCTGGTGGTGGTATCGCGGCGCGTGTTCGGGTTGTGGGCGGCGCTGCGGCGCGGCTCGGCGGGCTCGCGGTTGCAGACGCGCGTGGTGGTGATGTTCAGCCTTGTGGCCATCGTGCCCGCTATCATCGTATCGGTATTCTCGGTGCTGTTCTTCAATCAGGGGCTGACCTCGTGGTTCGACAACAAGGTGCAGACGGCGCTGGAGGAATCCGTGCTGGTGGCCGAGGCCTATACGGAAGAACACCGCGAGAACCTGCGCCGCGATGCCATCGCCATGGCCAACGACATCAACAGCGAATCCTACCGGCTCATCAGCAATCCGCAGGTGTTCAACAATTTTGTGTCGCGGCAGACGGCGATGCGCTCGCTCACCGAGGCGGTGGTGTTTCAGGAGGGCCGGGCCATCGCACGGTCGTCGCTGGGATTCTCGCTGGCTTACCAGAACCTGCCGCCGGGTGCGCTGGCGCAGGCCGATGCGGGCGAGGTCGTGCTGCTCACCGACGACGAGGACGACCGCGTGCGCGCGATGGTGAAGCTGGAATTTTTCACCGACACCTACCTGCTGGTGGAGCGTTTCGTCGATCCCAAGGTCATCCACCATATCCGCACCACGGAGGATACCGTCACCGGCTATCATAACCTGCGCGAGCAGATCGCCAAGCTACAGGTGCGCTTCTCGCTGGTGTTCGCGGTGGTGGTGCTGCTGCTGGTGGTGGTGGCGATATGGTACGGGCTGGTATTCGCCAACGACCTCGTGCGCCCCATTGGGCGGCTGTTCCATGCGGCGGAGCGGGTGCGCGCGGGCGATTTCACGGTGCGCGTGGACGACAGCGAAACGCAGGACGAGATCGGCGAGCTGGGCCGCGCCTTCAACCGCATGACCGGCCAGCTCGAAGCGCAGCGCAAGGAACTTATCGACGCCAACCGCCAGCTCGACGAGCGCCGCCGCTTCAGCGAGGCGGTGCTGGAAGGTGTGTCGGCGGGGATAGTGGCACTCGACAGGGAGAAGAATATCCTGCTCTGCAACCGCCCGGCGATGGCGCTGCTCGGGCTTGACCTCAAGAAGGTGCGCGGCACGTCCCTCGGCAAGGCGCTGCCCGTGCTGGAGGCGCTGCTGCTGGAGGCCGAGGAGAGCGAAGAGGCTGGCGAGGTGGCACAGGGCAATATCACCGTGGAGCAGAAGGAAAAACAGCTCACGCTGCATGTGCGGGTATCCGCCGAGCGGGTGGAGGGCGAGATACGCGGCTATGTGGTGACCTTCGACGACATCACCCAGCTGATGGCCGCGCAGCGCAAGGCGGCATGGGCGGGCGTGGCGCGGCGTATCGCGCACGAGATCAAGAACCCGCTGACGCCCATCCAGCTGTCGGCGGAGCGCCTGAAGCGCAAATATTATGACCGCATCGACGCAGGCGAGGAGCGCGAGGCGTTCGGGCGCTACATCGACAATATCGTGCGGAACGTCGGCAATATCGGCAAGATGGCCGAGGAATTCGCGACCTTCGCGCGCATGCCCGCACCGGTATTCGCCGAGCAGGATATGAGTACACTCATTGAGGAAGCCGTCTTCGCCCAGAAGGGCGCGCACGGCACGATCGCGTTCGAGTTCACCCCGCCCAAGAAGCCGGTGCTGGCATCGTGTGACGCAGGGCAGATCGGGCAGGTGCTCACCAACATCCTCAAGAACGCGACGGAATCCATCGAGGAACGCGCCGACCTGACCGAGCAGGGTAAGATCTCCGTGACGCTGCGCCGCAAGGACGATAGCTGCGTCATTTCCGTGGAGGATAACGGCAAGGGCCTGCCGGAAGAACTCATCAGCCAGCTCGACGAGCCCTACGTCACCACCAAGACCCGGGGAACCGGGCTGGGACTCGCCATCGTGAAGAAAATCGTCGAGGATCACCACGGCGAACTCACCATCGAGAATCGCGGCAAGCGCACCAACGGCGCACGCGTGACGATCACGCTGCCGGTGGCGTAGACCCAGACAGCAACGTTCTGGCCCGTGCCGTCACGCTATCGAACATTTCTTGCGTCAGGCGACCGGTGTTGATGTTGTAGCGCGAGCAGTGGTAGCTGTCGAAGAGGGTGAGCTTCCCGAGCGTGTGCTCCGCCCCATGTTTGAACGGCAGTTGCGATTGTTTCAGTCCCAGCGCCACGCTCACCGAGCGGTGCGAGATGGTTCCCAGTGCGAGGATGGCCTTGAGGTTCGGCATGGCGGCGATCTCGTCGCGCAGGAAATCGCGGCAGAGGGTGGTTTCTTCCGGGGTGGGTTTGTTCTCGGGCGGCACGCAGCGCACCGCGTTGGTGATGCGGCAGTTGACGAGCGTCAGGCCGTCGTCGGGGCGTTCGGCGTAATTTCCCGTGGCGAATCCGTTGGTTAATAGGGATTTATAGAGCACAAGCCCGGCATAATCGCCGGTGAACGGCCTGCCGGTGCAATTCGCCCCGCGCAGTCCCGGCGCGAGGCCCACCACCAGCAATTCCGCCTCCATCGTCCCGAAGGACGGAACCGCGCCATTATGCCAGTCCGGGAATTGCACGCGGTTGGCCTCGCGGAAGGCCGCAAGGCGCGGGCAGAGGGGGCAATCTCGGGGAGGGGGCTGATACATAGAGGCATGATTATCTCAAAATTCATATTATTGCCATACCGTTCCCCGCCTTCGCGGGGATAAACTCCGGCCGGTATCTCAACTATCCATTGCTGCGGGCGGTGAGATAAGATCCCGGCCTGCGCCGGGATGGCAGGATTGAGGGGGATTCCATGCGATAAGCAGTTGCATTTTCCGGCATTTTGCGCTACACATCCCCCTCTTTTACCCGAAATTTCAGCCCAAGAGGTATCATCGATGGCTCGCGTCACCGTAGAAGATTGCATCACCAAGGTTCCCAACCGCTTTGAACTGGTCGCGCTTGCCGCGCGCCGCGCGAAGGATATTGCGGCCGGAGCTCAGCTTACGGTCGACCGCGACAATGATAAGGACGCGGTGGTATCGCTGCGCGAGATCGCGGACGAAACCGTGGAGCTCGCCGTGCTGCATGAGGAGATCGTCCAGTCGTTCCAGCGCCGCCACGCGGTGGAGAGCTTCGCGCAGGAAGAAACCCCGGCACAGGGCAAGGCCCGCGCGCTGGAGGAAGAGATCAACAGCGTGTTCTCCGACCAGATCGCGCAGGAAGATGCCGCCAAGCAGATCGCCGACGAGAATTCCAATATGTCCTTCAAGGACGAGAATGTGGAAGTCGAAGACTAATAGTTTTTGTCATTCCTGCGAAAGCAGGAATCCAGAGCAGCAGAACGCCAGACGGCTCTGGATCCCAGCTTTCGCTGGGATGACGGAAAGTGGAGGCTTTCCTAGACTCTCCCGCCGCTTGTTTGCTACAATGCCTCACTCAGGAAAGAAAAAGGGTCAGGCATGACGCCGCAGGAAGCCGAGGCGAGCACCGCACTCATCACCAAGATCAGAGGGTATAACCCCGACGTCGACGAGGCGCTCATCTCGAAGGCCTGCGTCTTCGGGTCGAAGGCGCATGGCGAGCAGAAGCGCGCGTCGGGGGAGCCGTATTTCCTGCATCCGTTGGCGGTGAGCGACATTCTGGCCTCGTTCCGGCTCGATAATGCCTCCATTCTCACCGGCCTGCTGCATGATACGGTGGAGGATACCGACGTCACCCTCGACGACCTCAAGCGCGAGTTCGGCGAGGAGGTGAGTACGCTGGTCGATGGCGTGACCAAGCTCACCCAGCTCGAAGAGAAATCCGAGACCGTCAAGCAGGCCGAGAACTTCCGTAAACTCGTGGTGGCGATGTCCGAGGACATCCGCGTGCTGATGGTCAAGCTCGCCGACCGGCTGCATAATATGCGTACCATCGGCCACATCAAATCGCCGGAGAAGCGCCAGCGCATCGCGCGCGAAACGATGGAGATATACGCGACGCTCGCCGAGCGCATCGGCATGCGGAAGCTCAAGGAAGAATTGCAGGATCTGTCCTTCGCGGAGCTGTATCCGGAGGCGCGCGATTCCGTCCTCAATCGCCTGCGTTTTCTGCGCGAGGAGGGGCAGGATCTCGTCAACCGTACCGTGACCCAGATCGAGGCACTGCTGAAAGAGCACGGCGTGGAAGCCGTCGTTAGCGGTCGTGAGAAAAAACCCTATTCCATCTGGCGCAAGATGGAGGACAAGGACATCAGCTTCGAGCAGCTGGCCGACATCATGGCCTTCCGCATCATCGTGCCGGATGAGATGGCGTGCTATCATGCGCTGGGCGTGATCCACGCGACCTATCACATGATCCCCAACCATTTTAAAGATTACATCAGCACGCCCAAGCCCAACGGCTACCGCTCGCTGCACACCGCCGTGATGGGCCCGGAACGCCAGCGCATCGAGATACAGATCCGCACCCGTGAGATGCACAGCATCGCGGAGTACGGCGTCGCCGCGCACTGGAGCTACAAGCAGAGCGTCGAATATGGCAAGAACGAGGGCGCGCGCTTCCGCTGGATACGCGAGCTGCTGGATATTCTCGAATACAGCTCCGAGCCGGAGGAATTCCTCGAAGACACCCGCATGGAGATGTACCATGACCAGGTGTTCTGCTTCACCCCCAAGGGCGATCTCATCGGCCTGCCGCGCGGCGCGACGCCGGTGGATTTCGCCTTCGCGGTGCATTCGGCGGTAGGGCGCACCTGCGTGGGCGCCAAGGTGAACGGCCGCATCGTGCCGCTCAAGACGCGGCTGGAGAATGGCGACCAGGTGGACATCATCCGCTCCAAGACGCAGACGCCGTCGCCCAGTTGGGAACGCTTCGTCGTCA
>JADZBT010000100.1 GCA_020851915.1 Alphaproteobacteria bacterium
GCGTCAATGGCGCATGGACGGCAAGCCCGTGCCGCTGCTGACGCCCGACGAGCTCTACAATCTCAAGATACGCCGCGGCACGCTCACGCAGGAAGAGCGCACCAGCATCATGGACCATATCGTGCTCACCATCGACATGCTGGAGGACCTTCCCTTCCCGCCGCACCTCGCGCGCGTGCCGGAATATGCCGGAGGCCATCACGAGCGCATGGACGGCAAGGGCTATCCCAAAGGCCTGCACGGGCACGAGATGTCCCTCCCCGCCCGCATGATGGCCATTGCCGACGTATTCGAAGCCCTCACCGCGCAGGATCGCCCCTACAAAAAACCAAAAAAGCTTTCCGAGAGCCTGCGTATCATGGCGGGCATGAAGAAGACCCACCACCTCGACCCGGACCTGCTGGATCTGTTCGTGCGCTCGAAGCTCTACCTGCGTTATGCAGAGCAATTCCTCATGCCGGAGCAGATCGATGAAGTGGATGAGTCCATCGTATTCGACGCCGTGCCGGAGCCGGCAGCATCCTAACGGATGCAGAGAATCACGCGGTCAGTTGCTGTGACGCGTGCTCGCGCTGTATCTTGCGTTCCTGCTCAACATTCGTGAAATTCACCGCGCGTGACGGTGGCAATTCCTCGGCTGTCACCTTGGGCGCGCTACCGATCTCCACTTTGCGGATGCGGCTCTCCGCCTTCATAATTTCCGCGTCGGTCGCCAGCGGCAGATGCGGCCTGAGCAATTCCAGCAGGCTGCGCGCCAATTCACCCTTTTCCTCCAGCGACATCCTGAGCGGCTCACCGTTCACCATATGCACCAGATCGCCCTTGCGTATGTCCCCATGCGACGCTCCGTCATAGATCTGCTTGCTCTCCAGTGCGCCATTGATGCGTTTCGCGATATGCTCCAGCGGCTTCGAACATATGACCTCCGCGCCCATGGCCTTTCGCGTCGTGTTATCGGCGCGTGCGCGTTCCACGCCCGTATTCAGCGCATCGACGATATAATGCAGCGCGAGATCTACCGATTCCGCATCGAATTTTCCCGACTGGATATTGCGGATGAACGAATGATGCAGCGCGTAATCCTCGGCGCTGTGCACCACCACCTCCGCGATCTTCGCATCCGGCGGCATATCGTTCGTGGTCGCCCGCAACTTACCGATGGCGTTCTCCGCCGCGCCGATGGCGCGCTCGTCCAGCAGCACATCCGCCGAAAAGAATTTCGTTGCCGCGCTGCCGATGAAGAGCGTGACCGGGAACACCAACGCCTCAACGGCGCTGATGGCCATATTGCTACCGTCCAGCAGGTTCGCGCGCAGGCGATCCCTGAATCCGCCTTTGTCGTCGCTCCCTTTGCTCACCAGCGCCGCGTTCACGACCAGCAGCGCCGGCCAGCGCAGGAAGGCCGCCACGAAGGAGCTTCCCGAGAGCCATGTGGAGCGTTCCATCATGTCCGGGCTGGTGGCCTGCTTCCAGCGTTCGCGCAGGTTGATATGCCTGTCCCACCAGTTTTTTTGCGTTTGCGTTTCCGGCATCAGCCCACTACTTTCTTTGTCGATAAGCAGGTCTTTCCAGTGCCGAGTATAAGGTTAAAGCGTTAATGCTTTCTTACCATTGGTGTCTTTTTGGCCTAAAAATACGCGTTTTTCGCTATTCTGACAGGTAGATATGCCCCTCATCTCCATCGCCGCGCACCGCCGCCCCATACTGACCTTCGAGGCCGGAGAGCTTTCATTCTCGCAGGATTCCGCCGATATACTGCTCTCCGCGCAGGGTGAGATGCGTGCGCTCGACACCGATGCGCTGCTGGACGTCCAGCACAGCGCCGCCGCCTGCACCGTCACCATCACGAAGGACGATGGTTCGACCGCGCTGGACGCATTGTTCCATGTGCATTTCTTTGAAGTGGAAAGCACTATGCTGATTATACGTCTGGAAGGCCGTTAGGCCGGGCTTACGCCCATGGACTGCGCCTGCGGCGCGACATGCACCTTGGTGCTCTGTGCTTTCGCCTCGTTCATCACCTGCTCGCGGTGCGTCTGCACGATGCGTGACGCCCCGTTCTCGATACGCCGCGCCCCGGCATCGACCAGCAGCTCATGCAACTTGAGCACGTTGGCCGCGTATTTGCTGCCGGGAATAGCATCCATCAGCGCCGCCGCATCGCCCGCGAGCTCTTTCACCGTGAGGAACCTGCTGCCCACGCGGCCTTTGCTCGCTTCGCGCCCCTGCATGCTCGCCACCTTATCGGCGATCGCTTTGGCGAACACGTCTTCTTCCGCCTTCACCGCCACCGATGCGCCTTTGATGAACTCCAACATATTGGCCATCGCCTTGTCGCGCATCCCATCCGCCTCAGAAAATTGGCTGACAATGGAGGCTGCCTGCGTCACCACCCGGTCAAAACGGCTGGGCACATGCGTGAGCTCTTCTGCGATCGCCTTTTCGAATTCTATGGCCTTCTCATGTATTTTCTCTTCGGAGGGCTTGAAGTTCTTATCCTTTGATTCTGCCTTCAATTCTTCTTCCGCATAACGCCGCGCGGTATATTTCACAACCTCGGCTTCGCCCTGAGGGCTTAGCACATACGGCGCTTTCGCACGCAGGTACACCGCCGTCGCCTTCGCCACTTCGGTATTGAACTCCCGCTCTCCCGTCAGCCAGAGGAATGCATCGCCAGTAAGATAGATGCTCTCGCCGATTACCTGCATGGGGTTCTGTATCTTGATCCCCCCCCACAAGCTCAGGAAACTGGAGCCAGTTATCATCGCATTGGCCGTACGGCTTCCCTGACCGATCGCCGTAAGCCCCCATCCCATTGCCGATGACAGCGGCCCGGCCACTTCGAGCACCACGCCTTCCAGTGCTTCCTTGCTGTTGTGCAGGTCGACGATCTGCTTTTCTCGCGCTGTAAGCGTGAAGGTTTCGCCCTCTACTTTTTTTCCGCCCGCTTTTTCTATCGCCTGGTGCTTTCTAAGGGCATCGCCTATTTCCGCAGGCGTGAATTCTTCGGAAAGAGTTTTCTTTATATCGTTATAGGTTGTCCACGCATCTCCGATCCTGCTGATACCTTTTTCACGCGTTACCGCAGTATCCATTCTCTTCTTCAGATCATTTTCCAGCTTGGCGCGACCATCTTCCCCGGCCGCCTGCCACTCTTGGCTTTTACGTAGATCGAGAAGCCCCATTTCATAATCCAAACGAAACGCGGCGGAATCAATGGTGACCAGCTTGCCTGCCACCATCAGCGCAGAAGCGATATTGAGCGAGTATTTCTCCATGAGGCCGCGCACAGGATTGCTGGGTTTGGTGGCCTCCTCCCAATTAATGCTGGAAAGATCCTGCCCCTCGGCCAGCATCTTGTTATAGCCCTTCATGAGATCATCCATGACGGCCTCGCGGCCTTCCTTGCCGAAAGCGAGCAGGATCACAGACATGACCGTAAAACAGTATCCGGCGAAGTTCTTCCTCCAGACAATGGGCTTCTGGAACTGACTGAAGAAACCTTCCTTTTTGTTCTCTGTTTTGCCTTCTTCTTTATTGCGGGTCTTATCAAACCACCCGGTGAAGCCATAGAACACATCGCCGCCGAGGTATCCGATACCGATAGCGCGCTGCGGGTTCTCAACGATGGCATGTACAAATCTCTTCATCCCGCTGACCGCTTCGTGGATCTTTTCCGGAATGATCGAGATCGTATGGCCGATGCCCTTCACCAGCCCCAACTCGCGGACAGAGACCATGAAAGATTCACGCGTGCCGATGTTACGCACGCGCAATTCGTTCACGTCCTTGCCTTTTTTCAGGTGTGTCGTGTATCCGGCTTTTTCCAGCGTGGATTTAATATGCGGCATCCGGTCGGGGCCGTCTTCGGGACGGGTCTGGGGATCATGGATGGTCGCTTCCCACCCGTGCTCCTTGCCCAGTACCATGCTGATGAAATTGATCTGGCTTTCGGGGTCGTCGAACATCGTGAGATCGACGGCATCGACCTCTTTGCTTTTTTTCTTCAGATCAACCGTCTGTGACATCGCCCACCCGCGTTTTTGCGTCAGTTACACTATAGGTAAACAATGTTACAGATTTGTTAAGAGCCCGGCAGCGAACATAAGAAAACCCGGCAGCGCAAGGCGTGCCGGGTTTAATACCCAAATAACAAGCTGATTTAGAACGGAATTTCATCATCCAGCGGCGCACCTGCACCCACCGGTTCCGGCGCGCGGCCACGCGACGAGGACGATGCCCCGGCACTGGGCGCATCCGCCGAGAACCCGCCGCTGCCGCCCTTGCTGTCCAGCATGGTGAGCGAACTGCCGAAGCCCTGAAGCACCACTTCGGTGCTGTATTTTTCCTGACCGTCCTTATCAGTCCATTTGCGCGTCTGAAGCGCCCCTTCGAGGTAGATCTTCGAACCCTTATGCAGGTAATTTTTCGCGACGCCGATCAGGCCTTCGTTGAAGATCACCACGCGATGCCATTCGGTCTTTTCGCGGCGCTCGCCGGTGTTGCGATCCTTCCAGCTTTCCGAGGTGGCGAGCGTCAGGTGCGCGATCTCTTTGCCATCCTGCGTGGTACGAATTTCCGGCTCCTTGCCGAGATTACCTACCAGAATCACCTTGTTTACGCTGCCAGCCATGCTCGTTCTCCCCTGAATTCCTTGAGTGTGGAGCGGAAGTTAATCCCAAAAAAGCCTTTCATACAAGCCCAATTTTCACTATATTGGCCCGTTTTCCACGATGAGAGAAATAATGGACGAATTCATCCGCATCCAAGGCGCCAAAGAGCACAACCTCAAGAACGTATCCGTGGATATTCCGCGCAATCAGCTGGTGGTCATCACCGGCCTGAGCGGCTCGGGCAAGTCATCGCTCGCGTTCGATACCATCTACGCCGAAGGCCAGCGCCGCTATGTCGAGAGTCTTTCGGCCTATGCGCGCCAGTTCCTCGACCTGCAGAACAAGCCGGATGTGGAGCATATCAGCGGCCTCTCGCCCGCCATCGCCATCGACCAGAAGCGCAATTCGCACAACCCGCGCTCCACCGTCGGCACGGTCACCGAGATATACGATTACCTGCGCCTGCTTTATGCGCGTATCGGCGTGCCCTACTCACCCGCCACCGGCCTGCCCATCGAGAGCCAGACCGTCTCCCAGATGGTGGACCGCATCATGGAATTGCCGGAAGGCACGAAATGCTACCTGCTCGCCCCCATCGTACGCGGCGGCAAGGGCGAGCATCGCAAGGAGCTGATGCAGCTCCAGAAGCGCGGCTTCGCGCGCCTGAAGATCGACGGCACACTCTACGAAATGGATTCCCTGCCCGAGATCGACAAGAACAAGAAGCACGACATCGAAGTGGTCGTGGACCGCATCGTTATCAAACCCGACCTCGGCAACCGCCTGCCCGACAGCCTCGAAACCGCGCTGGAACTCTCCGGCGGCTTGGCCTATGTGGATGTGCTGGGCGACAAGAAGCATGAATCGCGCCTCACCTTCTCCTCCCGATTCGCCTGCCCGGAATCCGGCTTCACCATCGCAGAGATCGAGCCGCGCCTGTTCTCGTTCAACAGCCCCTACGGCGCATGCCCCGCCTGCGACGGCCTCGGCACGGAGATGACCTTCGACGTCGATCTCATCGTGCCCGACCCCAAGCTCTCGCTGGAACAGGGGGCGATCGCCCCGTGGTCAGGTGCGTACAGCAAATTCTACCGGCAGGCCATCGAGGGGCTATCGGCGCATTACGGGTTCAGCCTGTTCACGCCTTTCAGCCAGCTCTCGAAAGCCACGCAGGAGATCATCCTCTACGGCTCCGGCGATGAGATCGTGCCCATCAGCTACGACGACGGCATGCGCCGTTTCACCTCCAAAAAGCCGTTCGAGGGCGTCATCCCCAGCCTCGACCGCCGTTTCCGCGAAACCGACAGCAGCTTCATCCGCGAGGAACTCTCCCGTTACCAGAACATCACCCATTGCGACGTGTGCGGCGGCCATCGCCTGAAGCCCGAGGCGCTCTGCATCAAGATCGCCGAAAAACATATCGGTCAGGTGTGCGAACTCACCATCGACGAAGCGGTCACATGGTTTGCGACCTTAAGCAAAAAACTCACCAAGCGCCAGAACGCCATCGGCGAAAAGGTGCTGCGCGAGATAGGCAACCGCCTCGGCTTCCTCAACAATGTCGGCCTCGATTACCTCACGCTGGGCCGCGAATCCGGCACGCTTTCGGGTGGAGAGAGCCAGCGCATCCGGCTTGCCTCGCAGATCGGCTCCGGCCTCACCGGCGTATTGTATGTGCTCGACGAGCCTTCCATCGGCCTGCATCAGTGCGATAACGAGCGCCTGCTCGCCACGCTTCAGAATCTCAAGAACCTCGGCAATACCGTCATCGTGGTGGAGCATGACGAAGACACCATGCGTCAGGCCGATCACCTCATCGACATGGGCCCCGGCGCGGGCGTGCATGGCGGCTACGTGGTGGCCGAAGGTACACCCGAGCAGGTGATGAAGAACAAGAAGAGCATCACCGGGCAATATCTGAGCGGCGCGAAGACCATCGCCGTGCCGGAGAAGCGCCGCAGCGCGTCGCTCGACAAGAAGATACGCGTGGTCAATGCGCGCACCAACAACCTCAAGAACGTATCGGCGGACATCCCGCTCGGAACCTTCACCTGCGTCACGGGCGTATCCGGCGGCGGCAAGTCCTCCTTCGTCATCGAAACGCTCTATAAGGCCATCACCAAGCAACTCAACGGCGGCAAGGTGCTCCCCGGCCTGCATGACCGCATCGAAGGCGTGCAGTACATCGACAAGATCATCGAGATTGACCAGTCGCCCATCGGCCGCACCCCGCGCTCGAACCCCGCCACCTACACCGGCGCGTTCTCGCCCATCCGCGACTGGTTCACCGGCCTGCCGGAATCGCAGGCGCGCGGCTACAAGCCGGGCCGCTACTCCTTCAACGTCAAGGGCGGTCGCTGCGAGGCCTGCCAGGGCGACGGCGAAGTGAAGATCGAGATGCACTTCCTCCCCGACGTCTATGTGAAATGCGACGTCTGCCACGGCGCGCGCTATAACCGCGAGACATTGGAAATCACCTACAAGGACAAATCCATCGCCGACGTGCTGGCCATGACCGTGGACGAAGCCGTAGGCTATTTCGAGGTCATGCCCCTCATCCGCGAAAAACTCGCCACTCTACAGGAAGTAGGCCTCGGCTATATCCGCCTCGGGCAGTCCGCCACCACGCTGTCGGGCGGCGAAGCGCAGCGCGTGAAGCTCGCCAAGGAACTCTCCAAGCGTTCCACGGGACGCACCCTCTACATCCTCGACGAACCCACCACCGGCCTGCACACCGACGACATCCGCAAGCTGCTGCACGTCCTTCACAAGCTGGTGGACAGCGGCAACACCATCGTGGTCATCGAGCATAATCTGGATGTGATAAAGACCGCCGACTGGATCATCGACATCGGCCCCGGCGGCGGCGCCAAAGGCGGCGAGATCGTCGCCACCGGCACACCGGAGGATGTCGCCCGCAACAAAAAAAGCGTCACGGGTGAATGGCTGGTAAAAGTACTGGGGAAGAAAAAGAAAGCGGCTTAGCGGGAAAGAAAACCCACTCCGGATCCGCCACCACCGCCACCGGGAGTCGCTCGCACGGTATCCTGCGCCAGCGGTGGCGTGAAGTCAGGAGCCACAATAGCTTCGCACCAGTGCTTTATGCTGTCCCATTCAAACCGGTTGAGCATTCCTGCCGCCTCACAGATACTCACAGTCGCACCTTCCACCGCCCCGGCGGCCTCCACTATGGTCGGCGCAGTTTCTTTCGTCAAACGGACAACCAATGCGAGTTGACCGCTTGGCTCAATGATTCTGGTGTCGCTAATGCCTTTCTCGGACAACGCATCTTGTAACGCCTGCAATGCAGTTATCTGATGCTCGCGATCCCCCGCGTCTTTTGCTGAGAAGTGCAAGTACACCGGACGCAAATACCCGCCCCCGGCTTCCGGCACGATCTTCCCTCTGATTGTAATATTTTTATCTCCACTCATATCCGCATCTCTCTATTCGACTACTCAGCATTGAGAATAACACGCCAACATTACAGAATAATTAAGCTAATAATTTACTGTAAAAAAAACAGCTTACGGCATCTGAGCCGGCAAAACATTCTTACCTTTGAACCTGAGACGTCTTCGCAGGCACAGGATCGCAAGGAGTGGCCTGCGCTACCATGTAGGGAAGTTCGTGATGAAAGCGGTGGCTGCTCATAGTATAGCTCGCCTTCTGTTCCAGCTGTCCGTCCTTCCCTCGCCCCAGAACGATGGCCTCCACCTCCCCTTCCCACGCTTTTCTGTTTCCAAATTGCGCCGGGCCGGGAGTGGACGTCACCTCATCTTTTCCTACAAATAACACATAGTACGCCGCAAAATTTGTTTTTGCGGCTTGTTCCGGTGGAATGTGAGTACCTGAGATTGCTTCAAGCAAATTCGCATTCAACTGGTAGTGCTGCATCATCGCAACCTTCTGATACGGCACGACAGATTGCCCCGTCGTTACCGCCTCCACCACATACTCCATATAGTTTTTTTCCATTTCCATATGGCCAGGGTTTTCGCTTGCAAAGCTCATCCTGCTACTGCTCGGCGTGGGCAGCCCTATCTCAATCTTATCCTTTACGGAGTAAAAATATTCGCTGATTACGCTTAGCAACGGCTTGCCGAAGTGATCCTGCACGGAATGATCCAGCATGAGCCCCATCTCATTCGCATCTATGTAGGTTGCCTTGAGATGAGCGCATTTTTTGGAGTTCCCAAGATTATCAAAATGCACCACACCGTCCGCATCCGTTGATATTTTAATCCATTGATCATTGCGCGCATCATGTGCAAACAATAGAGTCCAGTCTGTTTCCGGTGTCTCTCCGCGATATTTTGACAAGCCTTTCAGCATATCCAATGTGCTTTCCTTATCGGGAGCATAGAATGTTAACTGCCTTGGATCCGCGCTCATTTTCTTGCCTTTCGTATTTACTTCCCATGCCGCCAGTACTGCGCCCCGAACTGCGCCTATTCACCTTAAACTCTACTCAATGAACCTTACCGAATGGTTAAAATGGGCGAATTTAATATATTAGTAATAAATTCAAGCTATTCTGGGGAGGTAGCGTACGCATCATCTGCGGCAGAATGCCTGCAAGAACGGGAGATACCGGGCATGATCCGGTGAGATATGGTTGACAACCCACCATTAGATCTTGACGAAGTCATCAAAGGGTTATGCGGTTCGGATAGCCTGCCGGACGAGCCGCTGCTCTCGCCGCTGCGAGAAAAGCTTCAAACGATCTATGCGAAACTAGAAGGAGAGAAATTCAGGGATCCTCTCCTGAAGGAAATTTCTGCCCGGAGAGCCGTTCAGGGATCAATCAATGGCCTGCTCCTCGCTAAACTGGCGATAGTGCTCTCCACCGACTGGAATAGCCTTCCGGGATCTGCGGTGTTCAATTATCTGGCGACCAACTTTCCTAGAGATGCTGCCACCATCGGTGAAACGATCCGCCGTGCATTAGGAGAAAGTTCCATCAGGATGAGTGACGCGCTCCTGACTCAAGAACAGAATATAACCTACGATGTTGCATCCCCCCGCCGCACCGACACCCTTATTGAATTCCTAAAAACCACAGTCCCACTGAAAAGGGCCGAAGAAGAACGCGGATACAAAACAGCGGACGAAGCCGCGCGAGAAGCCCATCTGGGCGAAATTGGCTTTGCGGAACAGGATATGCTGAGGGTGAATGCTCTCTGGAGTTTACCTCCGGGGCGCATTCTGACTGAAAAAGAGCAGCGCGCCAAAGAAGCGGAGAATGCTAGAAAAGTTGTTACGGAGCGATACAGAAGCCGATGGACAGGCGATCCAAAAGATTTTTCGAGACACCTGATAGAACATGCTGAACAGTTCGAGGCGGAAATTGAGGAAGAAATAAATTCACGGTTGGTAACCTATATCCGGCGCGATGAAGTGCGGATATACATGCTCGAATGGAAGTGGCATTTTGACGAACGCGTCGCCGACCGGATGTACAAGCTGCTACAGATCATGGCCAAGTTTGAAACCGGCCCGACCTTATTGGCGCCGGATGCGCTTCTGTTCAGGGAGATCCAGCGGGATCTCGGGCCGGCCTATCCTAAAGACCTGAAAAACCCTGCGGAAGGATTTATTGATCTGGTATGCGCCTACGTGGCCATGGATGAACTGCGGCAAAATATGGCGGAGCCTATTGCCAGCATGGACGACTATCATCGCAGCATGGAGATAGGCAA
>JADZBT010000101.1 GCA_020851915.1 Alphaproteobacteria bacterium
AAGCTCCTCCCTCGCGTTCTTCACCGGCGGGGGAATCGTCGGACATTTCACGTTCTTCGCGGGGTGCGTCGGATTCGCCCTGTGCAGGCTCGGCGTCACGATGGCGATGATCCTCGCGGTCGCCTCGGTCATTGCGGTCACGGTCCCCGCGATCGTTACGATCGCGATCACGCCCGCCACGGCGGCTGCGGCGCTTGCGCGAGGAACGGTCGTCGTCGTGGGTATGCGCGCTGGCGGTGCGTTCGCCCAGCACCTTGCCCGTGCCCGAGGTGAGCACGAAGCCATAGGGCAGGATGCGGCTGTCTACCGCCACACGGATCTTCACGCCGTAGATCTTCTCCAGCTCCAGCAGCATGGGCCGCTTGTTGTTGAGCAGGTAGAGGCCGATCTCCGGCAGGGTATTGACGATGAGTTCCTGATGGATGCCTTCGGCGGCTTCCTTTTCCAGCGCGCGGGTAATTTGCAATGCCAGCGATTCGGTGGAGAGGATGCGTCCGCGCCCTTCGCAATAGGGGCAGGCGTGCATGTTGATCTCGGTGATGCTGGGGCGCAGCCGCTGACGCGACATCTCCAGCAGGCCGAAGGGGCTGATGCGCCCGACCTGGATCTTGGCGCGATCCATCCGCAGTGCGTCCTTGAGCGCGCGTTCGACATTGCGGCGATTCTTGCCTTCCATCATGTCGATGAAGTCGATGACCAGCAGCCCGGCGAGGTCGCGCAGGCGGAGCTGGCGGGCGACTTCCTCGGCCGCTTCCATGTTGGTCTTGTAGGCGGTTTCCTCGATGCTGCGCTCCTTGGTGGCGCGACCCGAGTTGACGTCGATGGCGACCAGCGCCTCGGTCGAGTTGATGACGAGATACCCGCCCGAGCGCAGCTGCACGATGGGATCGTTCATCGATTGCAGTTTCTCTTCGACGCCGTATTCGTAGAATATCGGCGTGCCTCCCTTATAATGCTTCACATGTGACACGTGGCTGGGCATCAGCATCTTCATAAAGGTGCGGGCGTGGTTGTAGCCTTCTTCGCCCTGCACCCAGACGGAGTCGAGGGTGCTGTCATAGAGGTCGCGGATGGAACGCTTGATGATGTCGCTTTCCTCATGCACCATCGCGGGGGCGATGGAGGAGAGGGTCTTCTCGCGGATGCCGTCCCACAGGCGGGTGAGGTAATCGAAATCGCGCTTGATCTCGGCCTTGGTGCGTCCTGCGCCCGCAGTGCGGACGATCAGGCTCATGCCCTGCGACATTTCAAGGCTTTCCATCAGCGCCTTGAGGCGCTTGCGGTCGTCGCTCGTGCCGATCTTGCGCGACACGCCGCCGGAGCGGGTGGTATTGGGCATCAGTACGCAGTAGCGCCCGGCGAGCGTGATGTAGGTGGTCATGGCGGCGCCTTTATTGCCGCGCTCTTCCTTGATGGCCTGCACCAGCACGACCTGACCGCGCTTGATGACTTCCTGCACCTTGTATTTCTTGTAGAAATTGAAATGCTTGCGCGAGGAGGCGACCTCTTCCTCTTCGCTGAAGGTTTCTACTGCATTCTCGCCTTCCTCGGCCTGTTCTTCCTCGGCGAGCTTCTCTTCTTTTGGCTCTCCGGCTTCTTCGGATGCCGATTCCCCTGCGGTAAGCTCATCGTCGCCAGTTTCACCGGCGATTTCGCTTACATTGTCACGAATGGCCTCGTCGGCCGGTTCGCTGAGCGTGTTCTCGTCGAAATCCTTCTCCGCACCCTGACTGGAGGGCTCTTTGCCCTTGTCATCGGATTCCGGTGCGGCCTCTTCCGCTACGACGTCACCGGACGTGTCAGCCGGAGCGGACTCCTCATGGAATGCCCCTTCGTTCGAGGTATGCCCATCCTCACCGAATTCGGCTTCCGTCGCCAACTGTTCGGTTTCTTCTCCGGTGGCGGTGGATACTCTGCGTCCTCGGGTTCTCCTGCGGAAAGGCCTTCTCGGCTCACGATGTTCCTCGTCGCCGGCTTCCTCATCCGCCCGCTCGCTGCTACGCGATTCGCGCACTTCCTTCAGGAGCTTCTCCTTGTCGGATACCGGGATCTGGTAATAATCGGGATGGATTTCCGCGAAGGGCAGGAAGCCCTGACGGTTACCGCCATACTCCACGAACACCGCCTGAAGCGATGGTTCGACGCGGGTCACTTTGGCGAGGTAGATATTGCCTTTTATCTGCTGCTTGGCAGCGGTGATAAAATCATATTCTTGAACATGGCCATTTTCTTCTATCACCACCCGGGTTTCCTCGGGGTGGCTGGCGTCGATCAGCATGTGCCTGGTCATTAAAATTCTCCATAACGCCCCCAGCCCTGCCGCGCCCGGCGCGGAGGGGACGTATTATCTCTTGTCTGTAGTCACTAACAGCGCGAAGCATCGTTTGCCTCTGAATGTTGCAGCAGCTGGCTCTTGCGCCAATGCCTACGGAACGTGTTACACAAAATCCCTGCGGCATGCATACTGGCTGTCTGCCGCAAAGAAAACTCGGTGCATCCATAATGGACACGAAGAATAAATGCGTTTTTGCTCCGTGGCTGCCAGTTGCGTTGTTCAGGTCATGCCACGTGATAAAAGCGCCAAAATTCCCATATTTCCGGATATTACAAAAAATACCCACAATTCAGTATAGAGGGGCGAATATGCTTCCACAACAAATAAATGCGTGACCGGTAATTTTTGTGTAGATACATAATGATGTATATAAGCGCCCGCCCAACCCACCGATAAGGCAGAACCGGAAACCGCTGTGATCGGACATAGTATCAATCTGATAATTCGTGGATTTATCTGCTTTATCCTGCTGTCGCTGGTGATGGCGGCGTCCGCGTGGGCTGCGCCGGAAGCGACAGCGGCGCGGGCCGGGGCGTTCGAGGGCAACGAGCGTTTTGTGCTGGAGCTCAGCGGGCCCGTGACCTACCGTTATTTCACGCTCGACCGCCCGCTCCGGCTGGTGATCGATATGCCGAGCATCGTCTGGGGGGTAGGAAAGAGCGACATTTCGGGAGGGCGCGCCATCAAGGACGTCCGGCACGGAGCCTTCCGGCGCGACCAGTCGCGGGTGGTGCTGGATCTCACGCAGCCGGTGCAGGTGGTGCGGCACGAGCTCATTCCGCCGCGTGATGGCAATCCCCGCTATCGGCTGGTGCTCGATCTGGCCCCGCTCTCCGGCAAAAGGTGGAGCGCGTTCGACGCCGTGGAGGCGGAACAGGTGGAGGTGCCCGCAGCCTCATCCAAGCCGGTGACCCCGTCACCGGTGTCCAAGCCCTCGCCGTTCAAGCCGCTGGTGGTCATCGACTCCGGGCATGGCGGTGACGATCCGGGGGCGCGGGGACGCACCGGCACATGGGAGAAATACATCACGCTGCGCTATGCGTCCGCGTTGCGCGATGCGCTGCTGGCGACCGGGCAGTACCGGGTGCAGCTTACCCGTGACGACGACCGCTTTCTCAAGCTGCGTCACCGGGTGAGCATCGGGCGCAAGGCGGGGGCCAACCTGTTCATCTCGCTGCATGCGGATTCCTCGCCCAATCCCGATACGCGCGGGCTGTCGGTCTATACGCTCTCCGACCGCGCTTCCGACGAAGAGGCCGCCGCGCTGGCATCCCGCGAAAACAAGGTGGACATCCTCTCCGACATCGACCTGTCGGACAAGGACGAGGACGTGGCCTCCATCCTCATCGACCTCGCGCAGCGCGAAACCAAGAACAAGTCCTCGGAATTCGCCGAGACGCTGGTGGATGAATTCGCGCGCGAGATCAATCTGGTGCGTAACAGCCACCGCTTCGCCGGGTTCGCGGTGCTGAAGGCGCCTGACGTGCCGTCGGTGCTGGTGGAGCTGGGCTTCCTGTCGAATCGCAAGGACGAGGCATTATTAAATTCTACCGATTACCGGAAAAAAGTGATAAGGGGCTTCGTGCGCGCTGTTGATTCCTATTTTGACAAACAGAAGAAACGCTGACCATGAAAAAAATGTACATCGTCATTCCTGCGAAAGCAGGAATCCAGGGCAACAGAGCGCCGCATGGCTCTGGATCCCAGCGTTCGCTGGGATGACGAGAGAGTCCCGATGCTGAGATTCCTCGGAAATATGCTGGTTTTTATGATGACGATCGCCATGATCGGTGCGGCGGCGGGCATCTACATCATGTACAGCTATAGCCGCGACCTGCCGGATTACAAGCAGCTCGCGCAGTATGAACCGGCGACGGTCACGCGCCTCTATGCGGGCGATGGGCGGCTGCTCGCGGAATATGCCACGCAGAAACGCGTATTCGTTCCCATCTCTGCTATTCCGCGCCGTTTGCGTAATGCGTTCCTTGCGGCGGAGGATCAGGATTTCTACAGCCATCCCGGCATCGACATCAAAAGTATCTTCCGCGCGGCGCTGACCAATGCGATCAATATCGGCACGGGCCATTCGCTGGTCGGAGGTTCCACCATCACGCAGCAGGTGGTGAAGAACTTCCTGCTCACCAGTGAGCGCTCGCTCGACCGCAAGATAAAAGAGGCCATCCTTGCCTTCCGCATCAGCAATGCCTTCTCCAAGGATCGCATTCTGGAACTGTATCTCAACGAGATATATCTGGGGCTTGGGTCGTATGGCGTGGCGGCGGCGGCGCTCAATTATTTCGATAAATCCATCGACGAGCTGACCATCGAGGAAGCGGCGTTCCTCGCCGCGCTTCCCAAGGCCCCGGCGCATTACGATCCGCGCACGCGTTACGAGGCCGCGAAGGAGCGCCGCGACTGGGTGATCTCGCGCATGGTGGAGGATGGCTACGTCACTGCGGAAGAAGCGAAGAAGGCGCAGGAAACTCCCATCACTATCCGCGATCACGACGAAACCGAGATGGCGCAGGCGGCATTCTTCGCGGAGGAAGCGCGGCGCGAGATCGTGGCGCGCTACGGTTCCAAAACGCTGTACGAGGGCGGGCTTGCGGTACGTACCACGCTTGATCCGCAGCTCCAGAGGATCTGCAAGACGGCGCTGAACAACGGGTTGCAGACCTATGACCGCCGCCATGGCTGGCGCGGCCCGGTCACGCGTTTGCCGTCCGTGAACGGATGGCGCGAGCAGTTGCAGGCGCTTACGAAACCCGTACTGCTTCCCGGCTGGCAACTTGCGGTGGTGACCAGCGTGCAGGGCAGTGGCGTGCAGCTCGGGTTCGAGGACGGCAGCACCGGCACGATACCGTTCGAGGAAATGAGCTGGGCGCGCAAATGGCTGCCCGACCAGCGATACGGCGCGATACCGTCCAAGCCCTCCGACGTGCTGGATGCCGGCGACGTGGTGATGGTCGAGCCGGTGAAGGAGGTGAAGAACCGCTACGCGCTCCGCCAGATGCCCAACGTGAACGGCGCGGTGGTGGCACTCGATCCGCATACGGGCCGCATCCTCGCGATGGTGGGAGGACTCAGTTTTGAGAACACCGAGTTCAACCGCGTCACGCAGGCGCGGCGTCAGCCGGGATCGGCCTTCAAGCCGTTCATCTATCTGGCGGCGCTGGAGAACGGGTTCACGCCGTCGAGCATCGTGCTCGATGCGCCCATCGAACTTCCGCAGGGGCCGGGCCTTCCGATGTGGCGTCCGCAGAATTACCACGATGATTTTCTGGGCCCCACCAGCCTGCGCGTCGGGCTCGAGAAATCGCGCAACGTGATGACGGTGCGCCTCGCGCAGAAGATGGGCCTTCCGAAGATACAGGAAGTGGCCACACGCTTCGGCATCTATGACGACCTGCCGCAGAATTTCTCCGCCGTGCTGGGTGCGAAGGAAACCACGCTGCTGCGCCTGACCACGTCCTACGCCATGCTGGTCAACAGCGGCAAGCGGGTCTATCCGTATCTCATCGAGCGCATTCAGGATCGCAACGGCAAGACCATCTATAAGTGGGATCGCCGCGTCTGCGCGGGCTGCCAGATCGATTCGGACGCGGCGCTCCGCGACCCGGTCGTGCCGGTGCTGCCCGATATGCGCGCGCAGGTAACGGATCCGCAGTCGGCCTACCAGATGGTATCGCTGCTGGAGGGCGTCGTGCAGCGCGGCACGGGTAAGGAAGCCTCCAAGCTCGGCTATCCGCTAGCGGGCAAGACCGGAACCACCAACAACAGCTACGATACATGGTTCATCGGATTCACCCCCGATCTGGTAGTGGGCACGATGGTCGGTTTCGACCAGCCGAAGACCATGGGCGCGAAGGAAACCGGCGCCAGCGTCGCCTTGCCGATCTTCATCGAGACGATGCGTGAAGCCCTCAAGGACAGGCCGGCCTTCCCCTTCCGTATCCCCGATGGTATCCAGTTGATGAAAGTGGATGCAGGTACGGGTCGCCCGCCGGCGCTGGGCACGAAGCCGGATAGGATCATTTTCGAGGCATTCAAGGAAGGAACGGGGCCGGATTCCACGCCGTTCGATCCCATCCTGCTTCCCGAGAGCGGCGGCATCACTCCGCCGCCCAGCCCGGATGCCGCGCCCACCGTAGGTACTGGAGGATTATACTAACCATGAAGAACGAGATAGAGATACAGGTCAACACCATCACGCAGTCGCTCGCGCGGCTGAGGAGGTATCTTTGACTGGGATCGCGCGCTCATACGCCTGGACGAGCTGAACGCCAAGGCCGAGGATCCGAAACTCTGGGACGACCCGCCTGCCGCGCAGAAACTGATGCGCGAGCGCACGCAGCTCGATACGGCCATACGCGGCAACCGCGCGCTGGAGCAGGAACTCACCGATAACGTCGAACTCATCACGCTGGGCGAGGCCGAGGGCGATGCGGGGATCGTCGCTGATGCGGAGAAGGCCATCCTCGCGCTGGGCGAGAAGGTGGCGCGGCTGGAGATCGAGAGCCTGCTCTCGGGCGAGGCGGATGGCAATGATTGTTATCTCGAAATTCATTCCGGCGCTGGCGGAACCGAGAGCCAGGACTGGAGCGAGATGCTGCTGCGTATGTATATGCGCTGGGCCGAGCAGCACGGCTACAAGGTGGAATACCTCGCCGAAACGCCGGGCGAGGGCGCGGGCATCAAGGCGGCGACCATCCGCGTCAGCGGTCACAATGCCTATGGCTGGATGAAGTCCGAGAGCGGCGTGCATCGCCTCGTGCGTATCTCGCCGTTCGATAGCAACGCGCGCCGCCATACGAGTTTCGCGAGCGCGTGGGTCTATCCCGTCATTGACGACACTATCGAGGTGCAGATCGAGGAGAAGGACGTGCGCGTGGATACCTACCGCGCATCGGGCGCGGGCGGGCAGCACGTGAATAAAACGGACAGCGCCATCCGCCTTACCCACGCGCCGACCGGCGTGGTGGTGCAGTGCCAGACCGACCGCTCGCAGCACCGCAACCGCGCCATGGCGTGGGACATGCTCCGCGCGCGGCTCTATGAGTTGGAGATCCAGAAGCGCGAAGAGAAGGCCGATGCCATGAATGCCCAGAAGAGCGAGATCGGCTGGGGCCACCAGATACGCTCCTACGTGCTGCATCCCTACCAGATGGTGAAGGATCTGCGTACCGGCGTGGAGACGACGGATACCGCGGGCGTGCTCAACGGCGACCTCGACGCCTTCATGTCGGCGGCATTGTCGGAGCGCGCGGGCAACAAGCGCACGGAAGCGTCATAGAACCCGTCATGCCAGCGCAGGCGGGCATCCAGCCAGAGCGCCGTCCGGCGCGATATTTATCGCAGCAGACGCTGCTTTTGTACGGGATGCCAGCCTGCGCTGGCATGACGCGCTCATTGTTTATTCAATGGCGGGTGGTGCGGCCCTGTGTTAAAAACATTCGTGAGGAACGGACGCAAGGAGCACTACCATTTCCGGAGCCGAACGACGTGCGACTATCCAGCTTCTGGCAGGCTGGATCGAATCCAAGGGGACGAAGAACCTTCCTTCGCTGGAGGGCATCGAGCCGCTCATCGGGGACGGCTTGCGCGACCTGAGCTTCATTATTCATGTAGCTAATCCGCCGATGTATTCCGATATCGCATTCTTCGGCGCGCAGCTGGTGCAGGCTTTCCAGTCGGACTGCACGGCGTTTCAGGTGGGCGAGGCGCTGGACAATTTCCTGCTCTCCAGCACCATCGATTTCTACCACACCGTCATCACCCGCCGCGCGCCCGTATCGGAAGCTTCGCGCTTCATCATCGGCGGTAAGGAAGCGCGTTATCGCAGCCTCGTCGTTCCCCTCAGCACCGACGGAAATACCATCGATTACCTGATCGGCACGGCCAATTTCCGCATTTTTGATTGATTTTTAAGAGAAAATCATAGTATTCCTGCGCCCTGGAAGGGCAAATACATATGGTCAACAGCCTCGGCATCAATAAGCCGGTAGGCGCTACCCGCGTGGTGGTGGCGATGTCGGGCGGCGTGGACAGCTCTGTGGTGGCTGCCATGCTGAAGGACGAGGGCTATGACGTGGTGGGCATCACCCTCCAGCTCTACGACCATGGCGCGATGCTGGCCAAGAAGGGCGCCTGCTGCGCCGGGCAGGACATCCACGATGCGCGCCGCGTGGCCGAATCCATCGGTATCCCCCATTACGTGCTGAATTACGAGAACCGTTTTCGCGATGCGGTGATGGAAGATTTCGTCGATACCTACCTCGCGGGAGAAACGCCCATTCCCTGCGTGCGCTGCAATCAGTCGGTGAAGTTCCGCGACCTGCTGCATACCGCGCGCGAGCTGGGCGCGGATGCGCTGGCTACCGGGCATTACGTGCAGCGTAAAGTGGGCGCGCATCGGGTCGAGATGCATCGCGGCGCCGATGCCAACAAGGATCAGAGCTATTTCCTGTTTGCCACGACGCAGCAGCAACTCGATTTTCTGCACTTCCCGCTGGGCGGGTTGCACAAATCCGACACGCGTGCGCTGGCGGAGAAATACGGGCTCGCGGTGAAAGACAAGCCCGACAGTCAGGACATCTGCTTCGTGCCGTCGGGCGGCTATGCGAAGGTCATCGAGCGCCTGCGTCCCGGTGCGATAGAACCGGGCGACATCGTGCATATCGATGGCCGCCGGCTGGGCAGGCACGAGGGCATCATCCATTACACGGTGGGTCAGCGTCGCGGGCTGGCGCTCGGTGACGCCGAATCGGACAATGCCGCGCCGCTCTACGTCGTGCGGCTGGATGCCGACAAGAACCGCGTCATCGTCGGCCCCCGGGAGGCGCTGGAGAAACACCGCTTCACGATACGCGACATCAACTGGCTGGGCGATGCGCCGCTGCCGGAATCGGGCGTGGAGGTTGCGGTACGCATCCGCTCCGCGCATCCGCCGAAACCCGCCACCCTCTATCCCCGCGCCGATGGTATGGCCGAGATCGCGCTGCATGCGCCGGAAACCGGCGTCAGCCCCGGACAGGCCTGCGTGATGTATGACGGCGCGCGCATGCTGGGTGGCGGCTGGATCACGAAGGACGCCGCGTAGGCGACGCGCCTATTCCATCTCGATGACGAATAGATCGTTGAAGCGAATGATCTCGAACGTGGACATGAGCTGCGGCGGTGGTTTCCGCAGCGCCAGTTTGGCATTGGCCTCCTCGCAGGTCTCCCGTGCGATCAGCAGCATGCTGATACCGGAGGAGTCGATGAACTGAGTATGCGACAGGTCAATGGCCACGCGCTCCACGGAATGAAGCGGGATCATTCCGACGATCCGCGAAAATTCCCGGTCATTGGCGGAGGTGAAGCGCTCTCCGAGGCATATCTCCAGTACCTTATCGCACAGGGTGTGCGTGATGTCGGCTACCCGGTATGTGTGTGTTTTCATGGTGCGCGCTCCGGCAAGATTTGCTGTAACATATACCACTATAAGTTGCAATTCAATCCTTGGCTGCACGCGAGGGTCGCCCGGCGATAACGGGTGACAAATGGGGGCGGGCGGATATAAGATGCCCACATCGGAATCACAGCCAAGAAGGTCAGTCATCATGGAAAATACCGGAAGTACCGAGAAATATCCGTATGCGTTGCGTGCGCTGCACTGGCTGATGGCGGCTATTATTCTCGGGTTAACGGCGGTGGGCTGGTACATGGCCGAGCTGCCCAAGGAAGACCCGAGCAAATTCATGTTTTACGGATGGCATAAATCCTTCGGCGTGCTGGCGTTGTTGCTGATCGCGTTGCGTATCGCCGTACGGGTGCGCGCCAGCGTGCCACCATTGCCGGAGGCGCTGGGCGCGATGGTCAACCGCCTCTCGCATGCCGGGCACAAGCTGCTTTATCTGTTGATGGTGCTGGTTCCGCTTTCCGGTTACGTCATGTCGGTGTCGGGCGGCCATGAGGTAAGGATGTTCGGGATACTTATCCCGGCGCTGCTTCCCAAGAGCGAATTTCTGGGTGGGATAGCGCACGAGCTGCACGAGCTGTTGCCGTATCTGCTGCTGGCGGTGGTCATCGCGCATGTGGCCGGAGTGGTCTGGCATCGTGCGGTCGACAAGCAGAACCTGCTGCCGCGTATGTCGCTGAAGAAGTAACGCGCTAGGATCGCGGCGGCCAGTGGGTTACCTCATTGCCCCATTCCTCGATATATTTTTTCTGCACCTCGTCGAGCTGTTCGGCCTTGATCTGCGCGTAGATGGTGAGCAGGTGGTGCGCGGTGAGGGGAGCCAGCCACACGATGCACCATCCTAACGCCGCCGCGCCATAGACGGTCAGCCATACGACACTGTCGCCCATCATGTCCTGCGCGACCTTGTCGATGTTGCCCTGCTGCAATATCTTGGCGAGCGAGGGGGCGAGTCCCGAGAAATTAAGCGCGAAAATGGCTTTCGTCCGGAACCGGTGGAGGGAGCGGTCCGTCATTCCTGCGGCGATGGAAGGTAACAGGCCGCCCAGCACCAGCATCGCAGTACGTCCCAGCAGGGCGACGAATACCACTGCCAGCACCAGTATTGGCAGGGACAGCAGAATGCTCCGCCGGCGCTTCGGTTTGGCATCCTCTTTTTTGGGCTCTGCGGCGGGTTTTTTGCTCATACGGTCATTTCATCAGGCTGATATAGCTGTTCACCAGACTCAACAGCGTCACGGCGAGCACGCCGTAGGAGATGGTCAGCGATAGCCGCATGCCGAAACGCTTGGCGCTGAGGCGCAGTGTCCTCTGGTCGCGGAGTTTTTCCAGCGCCAGGGTATTCTTATAATATTCCTTGGCCGCATGTTTGAAGCTGAGGTCATCCTGCGTCACCATACGCACATTGGATACGGCGACGACAATGCTGGCCAGTATGCCCGCCTCCGCGCGTTCTTTAAGTTCTTTCTGAAGATTCTCCCGCAAGGCTTTGCCGTGGAATGTTTCCACGATGGGGGCGAGGCGGTTGGCGATCCAGCGGGTGAGTCCTTTCAGCGGCGGATTACCCACCTTCCGCTGCGCGGGCGCGAGTAGTGTGATAGCCTTCAGGATCATATTGTTTTTGAGATGAGGGAAGGCTTCCATCTCGGAGCGGATGACGGTTTTGATGTCCATCCGGTTGGCGAGGAACGCGGCGATGTGGGTATCGAGCGGATCCTTGCTTCGGCTTTGCTGGCTGTGCGAGAAATCTTCGAGCGCGTACAGCAGGCTCTCGATGGTCTGCGCG
>JADZBT010000102.1 GCA_020851915.1 Alphaproteobacteria bacterium
AGATTGTTGGCGATCCATGAGGCCGCGCGGTCGGCGGTTTTCTCGGCGTCCGGGGTAGGTTGCTGGTCGGTTTCGGCGTTCTTTACCAGCTGCTCCGGCGCGTCCGGCTTGAGGTGGGTGCGGGTGAAATTGAGGAATCCTGTGCCGCCTACCGTGCCCACCACGAACGCGACAAACTGGCCGAGGATGTCTTTATGCCAGTTCTGCTTGAAGCGCTCTTTCTCGTGCTGCTCCGCCTCCGGGCGTCCCATACCCTGTGCCATGTTCTCGCGGATGTTCTCGTACGCGTGCGAGCGCATGTGCGTGGGGATGATCCACAGCGCGCCCAGCAGGCTGATGACGCCGCTGTCCCAGACGAGGTTGCCCCATTTGCGATTGCGCTGCTCTTTCTCTGCATCGGTCTTGTGATGCCCGGAGAGCTTCTCGGCCAGCGCATCGATGGGGTTCATCAGGTTGGCGATGGTGCGGGTGAAGAATGCTTTCACCTGCTCGATCTGCTGTGGCATCTGCTTTTCCATCAGCACCGCGCCCAGCGAGATGACGGCGGTCGCGCCCACGGTGACGGAGGCCTGCGTGCCGGCGCGCGTGCTCAGGACCTTTTCATCAAGGTCGCGCAGCCAGTGGCCGGTTTTTTCTGTATCGCTCTGGTCGTTCATGTCCGCATGTGGCGTCGGTTTACGCGTAAGCTACTGAATATAATCTGGATAAGATGAATTTAGTGTTAAGGTTTTGTGAAAAATGCCCTGTTGGCGTCGTGCGGGCGAAGAGCGACATCTTCGCCATCTGTGATGAGATCCCGGCCTGCGCCGGGATGGCAGAGATAAAAGGGCTGAAAAAAACAAAACCCTGCGGGACGTTAGTCTCGCAGGGTTTTGAACTTTCAGAAGGAAGGCTGGTGTGGTGAGCCACCAGCCTGGGACAACGGCTAAACTAGCGTACGCCGTCTTTGTGTCCCGTCGGGTTAGCCGTGGCCACCCGGGTCTTCGTCTTCATCGGGCTCTTCGTCAGGGCCGCGATGGAACAAATATTTGTTCATGGGTTGCCTCCTTCCAAAGGATAAGCGGCGGTTTCGATGGTGCTACCGCCGCAACCGGTTTTCATCACTTTACCGGCTCTCAGAGGTTACGTTGCCTGCCTCTGGAAGCTTCACCCTTCTCAAAACAGACATTCTGAGGCGGAAAAGCTAAGAAATTGCGGGGAAAATAGCGCAGGATTGTTACGGTTTTATGACCCGGAGGGCTTGGTGGTGATTGTTTTTGTAAAAGTCACGTGCGATCCGGTGGCCCTGGATCCCAGCTTTCGCTGGGATGACGGTGAAAATGGGGAAAGGTTCCCTTGAAAAAAACTGGAAATGACCCCATACTATAACCCGACGGATGCGACGGGTCGCATCCCGCCATTTCAGGAGGATATACATGAGTTTCATGCAGGAAAGACAACAGGCCGCGCCGCAGACCGCGAGTGTGGAATATGATGAGGGCCTGCGTACCTACATGCTGCGGGTCTATAACTACATGGCCGGGGCCTTGGGGCTGTCGGGCATCGTGGCGTTCGTGACCGCGAATACGCCGGTGTTGTTCAATGCCATCTTCGGCACGCCGTTCTTCTGGGTGGTCGCACTCGCACCGCTCGGCATCGCGATGTATTCGGGCGCGAAGGTGCAGACCATGAGCGTCAAGGCGGCGCAGACGTGGTTCTGGGTATTCGCCGCAGTGATGGGGCTTTCCATGGCGTCCATCTTCGTGATCTATACGGGCGCGAGCGTAGCGCGGGTGTTCTTCATCACCGCCGGCACGTTCGGCGCGATGAGCATCTACGGCTACAGCACGCACCGCGACCTCACCGGCATGGGATCGTTCCTGATCATGGGCGCGATCGGCATCATGCTGGCGTCCATCGTGAACATATTTCTGGAGAGCCAGCCGTTGCATATGGCCATCTCGGTCATCGGCGTGCTGGTGTTCGTGGGGCTGACCGCCTATGACACCCAGCGCATCAAGCAGATCTACCGCGTGTTGAGCGGCGATATGCTGGAGAAGGTCGCGATACAGGGCGCGCTGTCGCTGTATCTCGACTTCATCAACCTGTTTATGATGCTGCTGCGCCTGATGGGCGACCGTAGGTAAGCCACAGTCGTAATCGAACTGGAAACCCGGCCAGCCTTCTGGCCGGGTTTTTTATTGTGCTGGGCGGAAGGTGATGTAAGATTCCGCCCATGCGACCACGGACGAAGATCGAGCAGGGCTTCAGCCTCATCGAACTCAGCATCCTGCTGACGGTGTTTGCCATCGTCGCGGCCACGGCGCTGAGCTGGCTCGCGCCCTCGGCCATTGACGAATCCGGGAAGATCGAGGTCACCCAGCAGCGGATGCATACCATCCAGCAGGCGTTGCGCGCATTCCGCGTGCATCACGGGCGGCTGCCCTGCGCGGCGGATCGCACGCTGGCCGATGATAACCCCAAGGCGGGGGAGGAGAACTGCACCGGGGTGACGGACAGCGGGTCGAATGTATTCAATCTGGGCGTGGTTCCGGTGCGCTCGCTGGGCATCGACCTGTCCAATATGATCGACGGATGGGGGCGGCGTTTCACCTATCATGTGGCGCTGCCATTGTGCGATCAGGGGCCGGGGGGCAGCGAGGCCTACCCGCTCAACTGCACGCAGATCACCTACCGGAGTAACGCCGGGGATCTGGAGGTGCGTACCTATGACACGGACGCCCCCACGGCGGTGTATGACGACGCCGATACCGCCACTTACGATGTGGTTAACGCGAAGGTGGCCTACGTGCTCGTCAGCCACGGGCCGAACGGCGACGGCGCGTGGATGCCCAGCGGCACGCAGCGCAATGCCGGAACGGGATCTGACCGCGAGTTGCTGAATGTGGATCGCCCCACGGCATCCCCTGCGGTGATCGAACCGGATAACATCTATTGGACGGAGGCCTATAACGTCAATTTCGACGACATCGTGCGGTTCGAGGCCAAGGAGAGCGATGCGGCCACCGTGGATAACCCGGCCAACCAGCTCGACCAGTCGCTGATGGATTACGACGCCTGGGTGCTGACGCAGGCGGACTGTCTGGATATATCGACGCGCATTGCCGAAATCACCGGCGCTATCACCACCGAGATGGATGCGGTCGATATGGGGCAGGTCGAGTCGGAGGCCGATACCATGCTGCGCGTGCTGTGGTTCGCGCAGGAGGTATGCGCGGCCTATTATCCGGCGGATTATGCGGATCCGGCCACGGACATGCAATGCCCGTCCGGCAGAGAATTCAATCCTTCGGCGGCCGTGCCGGTGGACAACCCGCAAGGGTATTGCGATTGTCCGGGCGGAACCAGTTGGGACACGGGGGCGCACGAATGCAACTAGGCGCGAAGCGTAATCTATCCCGCTCAGGCCAGTCGGCGTATACGCTGCTGGAGCTGTCCATCGTCATCACGATCTTCGGCCTGTTCATCGCGGGTGCGGCGGACGTGCTGGGCCGCAAGGCCGAGGCGGAGCGTTACCGTACTACCTATGCACATATGGATCGCATCGAAGCGGCGCTGAAGACGTTCGTGGAGCGCAACGGGTTCCTGCCATGCCCGGCGGCGGCGGACGCACGGATGGAGGATGGCGGGTCGGGTGATGAGTTCGGTGAGGCCGTGGCGTATAACACCGGAAATCCTGATGCGTGCGATGATGCGCCCAACGATGGCCGTGGCATGCCCCCGGTGCGCTCGCTCGGGCTTCCCGACGAGGTAGCGTTCGACGGCTGGGGGCGAAAATTCTCGTACCATGTCGCCACAGGCACGGGGAGCGAGGACGACTGGAACAGCGATAATTTCCCCGGCGACATCAGCGTGAAGAATCTGCAGGGCTATGAGCTGACCGGGATCAATTATTCCGGAAATTACGGCGCGGCCTATGTGCTGCTGAGCCACGGCGAGAATGGATTGCGCGCATGGCTGCGGAACGTGTCGGGTGCGGATGCCGTCATGTTCATCTACGTGAATGTGGCGACCACCGACGCCATGCTGGGCGTGGAGATAGAGAATGTGGACGGGGATACGGATTATCTTCAGGCGCCGCAATCGCAGTATTTCGATGACCTCGTGCGCTTCAAAACCAAGGCGGATCTTATCGCGCCGCGCCTGCTGGCGCCGCCGCTCCATATGTATTCGCTGGCGTGCCAGAGCGCGCAGGCGGTGCTCACGCACGAAACGGAAGCCACCATGGTGACCTTCGCGGGCAATAACCCCGATATATACAACGCGCTGATGACGGCGGCCACGGCGCTGGATTCCGTCTGCGACGTGAGCAACGTGACGCCGCTCGTCAATGACTGCGCCGACAATCAGGACTGGGACGGCGCGCTGCTGGATTGTTTCTGTGAAACCGCCGGCCAGTTCGTGCGGACCTCGTTCGACAATCTGCTGGCCTCGCAGGGAGAGATATTCGGCGGCTGCGAGTGAGGGGGGTATGACCGGGGACATCTTCAGCGAATGGGCGCAACAGGTGATGTTCGGGGCATTGCTGCCCTTCGCATCGCCCCTGCTGAGCTCGGAGCGGATATACGCCGCCTACCTGCTGAGCGCGCTGGTGTGCGCGTATTTCAGCTACCGCTATTACACGAAGGGGACGCCGTTCGACGTGCGGAAGTTCTTCGCCACCATTGCCCCCAAGAAGGATTATGTGCATCCGTCGGCGATCGTGGATTATGTCCTGTTCGCGCTGAACCCGGCCCTCGTCGTGTCGGTGCTTATCCTGCCGTCGCTGCTGTCGTCGATGGGGTGGGGGGAGATGGTGGGCGCGGCGCTTAACGCCGTACTCGGAGCGGGAACCTTCTTCGACCCGTCATCCGGTGTGGCGGTGGCGCTGTTCACGCTGGTAGCCTTCATCGCGTATGATTTCGGGCAGTTCATCATCCATTACGCGCTGCATCGCATCCCGCTGCTGTGGGAGTTCCATAAGATACATCATTCGGCGCAGGTGCTCACGCCCATCACGGCATACCGGTTTCACCCGGTGGAGCTGCTGCTGACGTCGCTCTCGGTCGCGTTCTTCTCCGGGCTGGCGCAGGGGGCGTTCATCTGGCTGTACGGGCATCCGCCCGAGGTCATCCGGGTGGCGGGTCTGCATGTCGGCATCTTCCTATTCTACGTGATGGCCTATAATCTGCGTCATAGCAACGTGTGGCTGTCGTATCCGCGCGCGCTCAGCCACCTGCTCATCAGCCCTTCGCAGCACCAGATACATCACAGCATCGCGCCGCAGCACTGGGATAAGAATATGGGCTATATGCTGTCGATATGGGACTGGATGTTCGGCACGCTCTATGTGCCCGAGGGGCGCGAGACATTGCAGTTCGGCCTCGATGGCCGGGAAGAGCTGGCCTATAACCGTATCGGCGCGGCCTATGCGCTGCCCTTCGTGCGTGTCTGGGCGCGGATACGCGGGAAATCGCTCACGGCGCTGGGGCTTGCATTGCTCGCACTATCGTTGACGCCTGCTCCGGCGCGGGCGGAGCCTCCGCGCAGCTTGTGGCTGGAGGAGTTGACCTCACCGGAGATAGCGGCGGCCATCAAGGACGGATACACGCAGGTGCTCGTGCCGACGGCGGGCATCGAGCAGAACGGGCCGCAGATGCCGCTCAACAAGCATGCGCGGGTGCTGCGTTACACCGCGCCGCGCATCGCCGAGGCGCTGGGGCATACGCTCATCGCTCCTGTGGTGGATCATGTGCCGGAGGGAAGTATATGGCCGAAGCTGGGGCATATGCGGTTCGCGGGAACCATTTCCATGCCGGAGGACGTGTTCGAGGAAATGCTGGAAGCCACGGGGCGCAGCCTCCACGCACACGGGTTCACCGCGATCTATTTCATCGGCGACAGCGGCGATAATCAGGACGGGCAGGAAGAGGCGGCGGAGTCGCTGCGGGAGGACGATATTCCGGCCTATCACGTCGGCGAATATTACGCCAACAAGGCGCAGGAAGAATGGCTGGCAACGAAAGGATTCGGCAAGGATGCCATCGGCGGGCATGCGGGGCTGCGCGATACATCGGAACTGCTTGCGGCGGCGGGGGATGCCGTACGCAGGGACAAGCTCCGGGACTACCCGAAGGACGCGATGGCGCAGAACGGCAACTGGGGACGCACGGATCTCGCGACGGCGGAGCTGGGCGATACGCTGCTACGCATCAAGATCGACCGCGCGGTGGCGGCGATTCAGGGATTACAAAAATAACATGCCATACCGGCGCAGGCCGGTATCTTATACATCCAGATACGCATGCGGAGAGATGAGATCCCGGCCTGCGCCGGGATGGCAAAAACTTACACTTCCTCGTCGGAGTAGAGCTTTTCGTCGCGTTCGTGGCGTTCCTGCGCTTCGATGCAGTATTCGGCGATGGGACGCGCTTCCAGGCGCTTGATGCCGATCGGCTCGCCGGTTTCTTCGCAATAGCCGTATTCGCCGGCTTCGATCTTGCGGAGCGCTTTGTCGATCTTCTCGATGAGTTTCAGGTAGCGGTTGCGGGTACGCAGCTCGACGCCTGCCTCGGTTTCGATGGAGGCGCGGTCGGCGATGTCCGGCTCATGCCAGTTCTCTTCGCGCAGGTGATCCATGGTCTCGCGCGACTGCTCCAGCAGCTCTTCCTTCCACACCGTCAGCTTGTCCTTGAAATAGGTCAGCTGTTTCTTGTTCATATACGGTTCGGTTTCGGACGGCGTATAGTCTTTCTTTTTCGCGGTTCCTGCCATGGCGTACTCCACTCCCAGTTTAAGAGGAACGTGGTATATATACAGGTGATTAACATTTTTCAATGAATATGACGGAAAATGCCCCAGAAAATTGTGGATGCTTCTTGTAACATATTGAAAAATATGGACGCGGAAAAAATAGGTTGCTAGCCCTGCCGTTCCAGTTTGGCGAGTTCCACGGCGGCGCGGACTTCGATCTCATCGAGGATAGCGCGCAGTTTCGGGTCGATGATGACGGTGCGTTGCTGCTGCACGAGCGTGCCCAGCTGTTCCAGGTTATGCCGCGAGATAGCGCCCGCCAGCAATCCGTGGCGGATGGTGTCGAGCGCGTTGAGCAGGCTCTCGCCGTATAGCACTCCCTTGCGGCTGTTTTCCTCGTCTTCCGATATTTCCTGAAGGGCGAACAGGGCGTCGACGTTGTTCAACGACATCACGGGCGTGGACTCGCTTTTTTCCTCCAGCTTGCTGGCCAGCAGGCTGCCGAAACCGGAATCCCCTTCCGCCTTTTTCTTCTTCTTGATGGAGGAGCTGTTCCCTACCTCCGTAGTGCCGAATATCTTCATGGATGCGCCGCCGTTGCTGGTTCCGTTCAATCCTATGATACCCGCCGTATCCCCGCTCCGCAACCGCGTCAATAGGAAAGTTTTACCCATCCGGCCTAGGCAGCTCTTGCCCCGTATGCGCCCTCGGGAGTTACCCCCAGCTCCCTGTGGATGATAAATCGTAATTTATCAGCATATTGGCGCGTTGCGCCGTAGTTGGCATGGCATTCGCTTATATATAGGGACACGGTCAGGGGAAGGAACGTGATGTACCAAGAGACAGTGATCGCACAATCCGGACGGATGCCGCAGGTAGCGGCATCCCGTCTTGCCGTATTGATGATGGTAACGCTCGCCGTGCTGATGCTGGCGGCATCGCCGGCGCACGCCGCCCTCAAGACCCGCATCAAGGACATCGTCGATTTTGAAGGCGTGCGCGACAACCACCTGATGGGCTACGGCCTCGTGGTGGGGCTGAACGGCACGGGCGATAAGCTCAACAACAATAAATTCACCGAACAGAGCCTGATCTCGTTCCTCGAGCGTCTGGGCATCAATGCGCGCGGCAGCAACCTGAAGCCGAAGAACGTGGCGGCCGTGACCATTACGGCGACGCTTCCGCCGTTCGGACGCAACGGCAGCCGCGTTGACGTGCTGGTGAGCGCGCTGGGCGATGCCAAGAGTTTGCAGGGCGGAACATTGCTGGCCACGCCGCTCTATGGCGCGGATGGTGAAGTGTATGCGGTAGCGCAGGGCGCGCTGGCCGTGGGAGGATTCAGTGCCGGTGGCGCGGGCGGCAGCGTCAGCAAGGGCGTGCCGACCACCGGCTATATCGCAGGCGGGGGCATCGTGGAAAAGGAAGTGGAT
>JADZBT010000103.1 GCA_020851915.1 Alphaproteobacteria bacterium
AACATCCGCATGGTCGTCGAGCTGATCTCGCCGATCGCGATGGATGAAGGTCTGCGTTTCGCGATCCGCGAAGGCGGCCGCACCGTAGGCGCAGGCGTCGTGTCCAAGGTCGAGAAGTAAGAAGTAGCGTATAAGGCATAGGGATTAAAGTTATGGATCATCAGAAAATTCGCATCCGCTTACGGGCGTTTGATCACCGTATCCTGGATCAATCGACGCTTGAGATCGTCAATACGGCGAAGCGTACGGGTGCGGTGGTACATGGGCCGATCCCGTTGCCGCTGCGTATCGAGCGTTTCACCGTGAACCGTTCGCCGCACATCGACAAGAAGTCGCGCGAGCAGTTCGAGATCCGTACGCATAAGCGTCTGATCGATATTATCGACCCGACCCCGCAGACCGTGGACGCGCTGATGAAGCTCGACCTCGCGGCGGGCGTCGATGTGGAAATTAAACTGGCGGCAGGAGCTGAATAATGAGAACCGGTCTGATTGCCAAAAAAGAAGGCATGAGCCGCGTCTATACCGAGGACGGATCGAAAGTCCCGGTGACGCTGCTGAAGGTGGAGAATCCGCAGGTGACTGCCAAGCGCACCGAAGAGAAGGACGGCTACAACGCCGTGCAGATCGGTGTAGGCACGCGCCGCGCGAAGAACCTGTCGAAATCCGTTCGCGGCCAGTTCGCGAAGGCGAAGGTGGAGCTGAAGGCGAAAGTAGCGGAGTTCCGCGTGTCGAAGGATGCGCTGCTGGAACCCGGTACGGATCTCTGCGTCAGCCACTTCGTTCCCGGCCAGTATGTCGATGTGGTGGGAACCACTATCGGTAAAGGCTTCGCCGGCGCGATGAAGCGTTGGAACTTCGCGGGTCTTGAGGCGTCCCACGGCGTGTCCGTATCGCACCGTTCGCACGGTTCGACCGGTCAGCGTCAGGATCCGGGCCGCGTGTTCAAGGGTAAGAAAATGGCGGGTCATCTGGGCGTCGAGCGCGTCACCCAGCAGAGCCTCGAAGTCGTGAGCGTGGACCCGGAAAACGGTCTCATCGCGGTGAAAGGGTCGATCCCGGGTCATAAGGGCGGATATGTGCTGCTCTCGGATGCCATCAAGCGTGGTCTTCCGGCAGGCATCCCGTTCCCGGCAGGAGTGAAACAGTCTGCGAAGGCCGAAGTTGCCGCAGCAGCAGAGGCTCCCGCAGCAGAAACGTCAGCGGAAGGGACGTCCAATGAAAACTAAGATCGTTACGCTGGATAATAAGGCAGCAGGCGAAGTTGAGCTGAACGATGCGATCTTCGCTATCGAGCCGCGCAAGGACATCCTGCATCGCGTCACCGAGTGGCAGCGCGCGAAGCGCCGTGCCGGCACGCACAAGACCAAGGGTATCAGCGAAGTAAGCGGCACGACCAAGAAGCCTTTCAAGCAGAAGGGCACGGGTAATGCCCGTCAGGGTTCGCTCCGTTCGCCGCAGATGCGTGGTGGTGCGATCATCTTCGGACCGGTAGTACGCAGCCATGAATATGACCTGCCGAAAAAGGTTCGCAAGCTGGGCCTCAAGATGGCGCTCTCCGCGAAGCAGGCCGCTGGCAAGCTGCACGTGGTGGATACGCTGGTCGTGAAGGACGCGAAGACCAAGACGCTCGCAACGCAGATCGAGAAGCTGGGCCTGTCGAAGGCGCTGTTCGTTCGCGGCGATAACGCGAAGGATGCATTCTTCAACGGCGTGCAGAACATCCCGTACACCGACGTGATTCCCGAAATCGGGCTGAACGTCTATGACATCCTCCGTCATGGGGACGTGGTACTCACCACCCATGCGCTGGAAGCACTTCAGAAAAGGCTGGCATAATATGGCAAAAGCAGCAGCAAAAGCGAAAGCGAAAAAGGCAGAAGCCACGGTGCGTGATTACGACGTGCTTCTTCGCCCGGTCATCACCGAGAAGTCCACCATGGGCGGAAGCCTGAACAAGGTGACCTTCCGTGTGCGCGGCGATGCCGATAAGAATGAGATCAAGCGCGCAGTGGAGTCGATCTTCGGCGTTCAGGTGCGTAAGGTCAACACCCTCAATGTCGAGGGAAAGAACAAGCGTTTCCGTGGTATCGAAGGCAAACGCTCGGACTTTAAGAAGGCAGTAGTAACCTTAGCAGAAGGCCAGAGCATTGATCTGGCTGCAGGAGCCTAACCATGGCGCTTAAGAGTTTCAAACCAACCACCCCGTCGCAGCGTCAGCTCGTTCTGATCGACCGCTCGGAACTGTGGAAAGGCCGTCCCGTGAAGGCGCTTACCGAGGGTAAGACCAAATCGGGTGGACGCAACAATTATGGCCGCGTCACTGACCGCCGCATCGGCGGTGGCCACAAGCAGCGTTATCGCCTGGTCGATTTCAAGCGCGGCAAGTGGGACATGACGGCGACCGTGGAGCGTCTGGAATATGATCCGAACCGCACCGCGTTCATCGCGCTGCTGAAATATGAGGACGGCGAACTGGCCTACATTCTGGCGCCGCAGCGTCTGAAGGCAGGCGACAAGGTCGTCGCGGGCGAGAAGGTTGACATCAAGCCGGGCAACGCTATGCCGCTGAAGAACATTCCCGTGGGCACGCTGGTGCATAACGTGGAAATGAAGCAGGGCAAAGGCGGACAGCTGGCGCGTGCAGCGGGTACATATGTACAGCTCGTGGGCAAGGATGCCGGGTACGCGCTGCTGAAGCTGCGCTCCGGCGAAGTACGCATGGTTCGCAGCGAGTGCATGGCGACGGTGGGTGCGGTATCGAATGCCGACAACCAGAACGTCATCATCGGCAAGGCAGGCCGCGCCCGCTGGATGGGAAAGCGCTCTGTCGTGCGCGGCGTGGCGATGAATCCGGTGGATCATCCGCATGGCGGCGGCGAAGGCCGCACCTCGGGCGGACGCCATCCGGTGACGCCGTGGGGTAAATGCACCAAGGGTATGAAGACCCGCAAGAATAAGCGCACCGAGAAGTTGGTGGTGCGTAACCGTCATAAAGCGAAGAAGAAGTAAGGGGATCGACAGTGGCACGTTCAGTTTGGAAAGGCCCGTTCGTAGACGGGTATCTGTTGAAGAAGGTCGATCAGGTTCGCGAATCGGGCAAGCATACGATCGTGAAGACCTGGTCGCGCCGTTCCACCATCATCCCGCCCTTCGTAGGCGTGACGTTCGGTGTCTACAACGGGAAAAAATTCATTCCCGTGCTGGTGACCGAGGAAATGATCGGGCACAAGCTGGGCGAATTCGCGCCGACGCGCGTGTTCCAGGGCCATACGGCAGCGGATAAGAAAGCCGCTCCCGCATCCGCTCCGGCGAAGAAGTAATTGAGGAGAGAACACCATGGGTAAGCAAGCACGCCCCCGGACGCTGAAGGATAATGAGGTGAGCGCTACGGTTCGCAATCTGCGTACCAGCCCGCGTAAGCTCAATCTGGTGGCCGGATTCATTCGCGGCATGAAGGCAGAGGATGCGATCGCGCAGCTGGGCTTTATGAATCGCCGCATCGCGGTTGATGTAAAGAAGCTGCTGGAATCGGCGGTAGCCAATGCAGAGAATAACCACGATCTCGATGTCGACAATCTCTATGTGGCGGAAGCCAGCGTCGGCAAGGCGATCGTGATGAAACGGTGGCATGCACGTGCTCGCGGACGCGGCGCACGGGTGTTGAAGCCGTTTAGCAGAATGACCGTAGTATTACGTGAACGCGAGGGCGAATAATGGGACAGAAAGTAAACGCGATCGGATTGCGGGTTGGCATCAACCGTACGTGGGATTCCCGCTGGTTTGCCAAGAAGGGCGATTATGCCACCCGTCTGCATGAGGATCTGAAGATCCGCGATCATATCAAAAAGCGCCTGAAGCTGGCCGGCGTAAGCCGCGTCGTGATCGAGCGCCTGACCAAGAAGGCCGTGGTGACGATCAATGCGGCGCGTCCGGGTGTGGTCATCGGCAAAAAAGGTGCTGACATCGATAAGATCAAGCAGGAGCTCGGCAAGTTCACTCGTGACGAGATCCATCTGAACATCGTCGAGATCCGCAAGCC
>JADZBT010000104.1 GCA_020851915.1 Alphaproteobacteria bacterium
CCCGTTGGTGAGCTTTTTGCCGTAGCTCACCCCATCCGCGCCGATGGCGAGGATGTGCGTATTCGGGCGCTCCTTCAGGATGATCTCCGCTGCGCGCATGAATGTCGGGAAGCCGCGATAGGGCTCGAAATTGCGCGCCACATAGGTCACCACTTCATCCTTGCGGGTGAGCGTGACGCCCGACGGCGTGGTTACTTTCACGTTCTCGTTGGGCGCGAGCAGGTCGGTGTCGATGCCGTCATGGATGACGGAGATGCGATGGTAATATTCCTTGGGGTGCTGCTTGAGCTGCCAGAAGGTCGGGCAGAAACCCCAGTCGCAATATTGCAGGGCGAAGAGGTTGGTCGCGTTCTTGGTGCGGATGCGCGCGTCGTCGTCCGGCGTGGTCTTCTCGTCCGGCGCAAAATTCACGTCCGCGCCCTCGGCATGGTAGAAGAACTCGAAGAAATTCAGTATCGGCGCGGAGGGAAACAGATCTTTCATGTACATCGTGTCGCCCCAGCCGGGATGCGCGACGATCACGTCGGGCACGAAGCCTTCTTCCTCTTTCAGCTTCTTGCAGACGCGCCAGACCTCCTGCCCCTGCAATACGCTGCGCGCGACGCCCGTGAGGTAGCGGTGCGTATGCGGCGATGGCTCGCTGCGTACCTTGTAGGTGACGCGGTGCACGCCGGGGATCTCGATGTCATCACGCTTGGTGACGAACACCACCGTGTTGTCGGGATTCTCGGCAAGGGCACGGCAGCTATGCTTGAACTGGCCGGGCATGTTGGGATGGAGAAACAGGACTTTCAATGATGTTCCTTTGCGATATTAGTTATCCGTAGGGTGCGCTTCCCGGCGACAGCATCCGGAAACCAGCAACTAGTAACTAGCAACTAAGCATGGCTCAGGCAATTATTTCTCCACCGGAACACCGGATTTACGCACTTCCGGGCGTTCGCCGGAAAGTGCCCAGAGTATCTCGGCGGCGCAGTCGGCAGTGGTGATATTGGCCTGCCACCCTTGGGGCCGCGTGCCGATCGCGCAATAGGGAAGCCCGAGCGCATCGCCCGACACGCTGGCCGTAGCCGCAGAGCGCGCGGCTTCGCTGTCGATGCAGGAACTATCCGTCACGAATACGAAATGGCCGGAGGCCGATTGATCGGCAGGAGCGGGTGTCGCGTTGCCGTCCGCACGCGCATGCACGCGCGTATCGAGGCCATAATACATCAGGTCGGGACGGGGCATATTGAGTGAGAGCAGCAGACGCCGAAGGGTCGAGGCCAATGCCCGCATGCGGGGGCCGGGCTGCTGCTCGCTGCGGCAGTCGAGCAGGAATGATACCCCGGCATTCTGGCCGATCGGCAATGAGGGCGCGTGGGCATCGCGCGTAAAAAACGGCAGCAACTTGCCGGATTGGGTGGTGATCGTTGCTGCGGGCTTATCTCCGCTGAACGTCTTGCTTTGCGGCGTGCTGGCGTCGAACACCAGTATCTCCTGCCCGGCGTTGTTATGCTCGATGGCCACGCGGGTGACCAGCGCATCCTTCAACTCATTGAGCTCGCCACCGCGCACACAATCCTGAACATATAGCCGCATGCGCTCCAGCGCCTCCTCGGGCTTGATACGCGGGTTGGGGAGGAGGAGTCCGTCCGTCTTGGCGCGTATCCCCGCGCCTGCGCCCTTGCGGATGGCGAAATAGGTGTATTCCGCCGCCGCGTAATTGGCGCAGTTGGCGAGCTTCGCCTCGAGGTTGGACTGATCCTTGAAGCTGAGGCCGGTATCGATGGTAAGCGCGAAGATGCCGACGAACAGCAGCAGCACGGCAAACGCCGCCATCACCATCAACGAACCGCGCTGGTCGGAAAGGAATGCGCGCATGATATTTCCCGTCATTGGCCGGACTCCCAAAACACAAGGGGCAGGTGTTCACGAATGAACACCTGCCCCTGTGGTAGTGTGGAAATAGCCATCAGGCAATGGCTATTTCCATCATATGGTTATTACATGTTCTTCTTTCGAACCTCCTGGCGCTCGCCCATGATCGCCCAGATGAACTCGGCCGCACAGTCTTCCGGCGTCACGGTGTAACCGCCACTGCTGTTGCCGATGACGCAACCCGAATTGCCGATCAGGTCTCCCGAGATTGCTCCCTCAGTAGAGAGGTCGGCGAAGTCCTTACAGCCGGTGGACTCGTTCGTGATCACCATGAAGTAATCCACTGCGCCCTTGACTTTGGAGAAGACCTGCTTGGTCATGCTCCGCACGTCACCGCCGGGATTCCTTGCATCCATCAGTTTCAGGGTGGTTTCATCCACCTGACCGGGGCCCTCCGTGCCGGCGTTGGAGTTGGCGAACCAGTTCACCTTATGCCCTTGGAACGAGGTGGAGGCGTCTGACCCGTACGCACCGGCTGTTGGGCAACTGCCCACATAGATCAGTGCCGTGCGGTCATCCGCTTTGGCCGCACCCAGAAGGCGGTAGAGTCCGGCATTCATCAGCGGCCCCTCGTTGCCGCCATGACCCGTGTGGATCGTGTAGGCGTTGTAGGTGAGCTGATCGAGCACAGAGTCGAGGCTATCCATCGCCACGGGGATATTCTCCGCAGTGAAGTTTTCATCCTTCTTCTTTACGGTCTCCAGATTGGAGATCGCGTTGCTGGTGATCTGCATGGTCATACCGGTTGCCTGTATGGGTTTTACGCGTTCCCCTTCGGATATCGGTATTACGCCCACCGCGCGCTCTCCAACACTTACCTGATCGCCGTTGAAGGCCGCGATACCCGTACCACTGGCGAACGCATTGGTTTCCCGCAGCGCACTTGAACCTGCCTCGGGGAAGAACGGATAGCCGTCCGCAGCGGTGATGACCACATAGTCTTCGCCTTTTACTCCATTACCCGGGCTCGATGTGTCGCTCGGAATGGCGTCGAACAGATCCAGCGGGCTCATGCCGGGCTCTTCCGCATTGCGATAGGATTCGACCGCAACGTCGGAGAGCTTCATGTATTCCGCAGGAATCACGTTGGTCGGTATGATATCCTGAGACCAAGCGTACGCCGTGAGATAGCCCCCATTGGGATTATTACACATCAGGTCGCCCCATTTGTCGGTATCGTTACCGCCCGGAGATGCTCCATATCCGGTGTAACCCTTTCCATCGTCACCTTTCCCTCCTGGCTGGAGGTTGCCGTATTGCTTCTCGCCGCCAACACCACCCCACGCCCAGGGGCCGTTAGGGCCAACGCTTGCCGTTACCGGAGGGTTAGGCCTGCCAGGTACGACGTCGGACACTGTCATGGTGCGCTTCAGCCCCGTGACCGCCACGCGTATCTGATAGTACCCTTCCGGCATGTTGCAGTTCACTTTTCCTACAGGTTCTTCGGGCGTCGCACATCCCGGGCGCGCGAAGGTAATCTTGTAGGCGGAACCGTTGCCACCCGGAGGCGCTCCGAGCTGGCATCCGAGCGTATTCGCAGCCGCCGTGCTGTTGGACGTACCGGAAACCAGCGGGCGTCCTGCTGCGTCACCATGTGGGTGACCGTATGCGCCGGTCGCACCGCCCTTCAGGCCATTTGCCATCCAGCCGCATGCCCAGTTCCACGATTTATCCGTGTTCTTTTTGACCAGCGGAGAGAATTCGCCGGTCTGGTGTTGCACACCGCTAAGCTTGATCTTTTCCATGGAACCTTCCAGCTTCACCTGCTGCGCTGCGGACACCGGCGTGCCATCAAGATTGGCAACCAGATAGGCCGTCCACTTCAGATAGTCCTTGGGTTCCTTATAGGTATGTCCGGTGTCCCGCACATTCTTCGGGCAGGAGATCGACCATTTGCCCTGATACACGTCACCGCCCTTCAGCTTGCGCTCGAACCACGTGGTTTCGCACCAGCTGATACAACATTTTTTGTTAGGATTTTTCTTGGTGGGGCAGTCTTCGTGTTCTTCGCAACTACGGTTATTGCGGCCGATATAGCAATGGCGGGGATCTCTTATACAAGCTTGTATGGCGTTATTGTACGCCCTGTGAGCTGCGGCGTTATCGCTGTCGCAAACGCTGACAGATCCCTGTTCTCGCCACTCGTAACAGGTCTTTTGCGGGGCATCGACCCTCTCATACGTCCACACTGGATTGCTGTCGCAGCGGCGCGTGTTAGGAGCGTAGACGCTCGCGACGAACGGCCAGGAGCGGATGGTGGCGGAGTTGCCGTGGCCGGAGCCTGCTAACATAGAAGCATTGTCATCCAGCATGCCGCCCGACCAGCCGATCTCCTGAACCTGACGGTTGGAGATGGGTTCTGGCTGGTCGGCGGGGATATTGCCCGTCTGCATGCCGACGCGCAGGCCGTCGAGGCCCACCATCTGGAGCGTGGCGAAGGCTTCCTTTGCCTTTGCCGTGAACGCTTCCAATCCTTGCCCGATGTTTTTCATGCCGTTGTAATTCAGCGGGAATACGACCATCGCGGCCATTTTCAGTTGCTGTTCTTCGCTCACCTCCGGCGGAGTGCTGCCGGTGTAGAACGGCACGAGCTTACCCGACTGGGTCTTGACCACGGCGTGATCCTTGCCCTTGCCGCTGAAGGTACTGTTCTGCGGGGTGGTGGCGTCGAATACCAGAATGGCCTGATTCACGGAATTATATTCGATGCGGCCGGCGGGAACCTTCGCGTCCTTCAACTCGTTCAGTTCACCTGCGCGTACGCAATCCTGCACATAAGCGCCCAGCAGCTTGAGAACCGCGCCTTCTTCCATATTGGTCTTGGGGAGCACCAGATTATCGTTGGGGCGATCGCTGGCGCCTGTGGCCTTGCGGATCTTCCAGTAGGTATATTCGCTGGCGGCGTAGTTCGCGCAGTTGGCGAGCTTCGCCTCGATGTTCGACTGATCCTTGTAGCTGATACCCGTGTCGATCGAGAGTGCGAACACGCCGATGAACAGCAGGAATATGCCGATGGCGGCGAATATCATCAACGCACCGCGCTCATCGCGCATGTAATCGCGCATGTAACGGGAAAAGATCATATTATTATGAGAGTTCTTCATAGAGAGCGTTCTCCTTACCAATTCATCACATATCGCATCGGCGCAAACGCTTCCGCGTTGATGCGACCGTCTTCACTCAACAAATCCAGAAAACTGAACAGGGGATTGTAGCTACAGGACACTTCCACCACCATGAACTGCCCCCGTCCGACGTTGCTGCCCACGCTGCCGCAGGATGCGGACGCCTGCGCGCTTCCGTCCCCGCCCGTGCCATATCCGCACTGGCCGCTTTTATAGCTATGGGTATATATCGCTTTCTGCCCCGTCGTCGCGCCGCAGAAGGCGATGGAAACATTGAATCCGTGGATGCCGCCGACCTTCTCGGTCGCGGTCAATATGCTGGTGACCTCGTCGCGCAGCTCCCACTTCGGCAGTGCGCTGACCACGATGGCCAGCTGATTGGAGATCTTGTTCATGCGCTCCTTGGCGCTGAGCACGCTGGTGACTTCCACCAGCCCGAACAGGCACAGGAACAGGAATGGGATGATGATCGCCGCTTCGATCAGCGCCGTACCGCTGCGGTCTTTGAGCAGAAAATTCGATAGATAGCGGGTGAGCGCGTTCATAATTAGCATCCTCCCCCCGATTCCGTGCGGCCCGAGAGCGTGCCGAACGCCTCATTACGCACAATATTCGCTACGTGAAAATGAATGCTCTCGCCGAAGCCTTCGCCGAGGAAGCTGTCCATTTTCAGCAGGGGATTGAATACCGGCCATTCGTATTCTGCCTCGTACAGCACCACTTCCTGGCCCTGTCCCCAGTTGATGTCGCTGCTGGGCGCGGCAGTCACCGGTGCGATCGTCAGTTTGAAGTTGCCGCCGCAGGGATCAACGAACCCGGCGGACTGTTTCGCGATGAGCGTCTTGATGTTCGCCATGTTCATCATGTTCGATTGTTTGCACTCGCCGCCCGTCACTTCGTTGTCGATGCAGCCGACCATCGCGGCGCGGGCCATCTGCGACATCGCGTTGTCGATGACGTTGTTGCCGAACTTGACCAGCCCGTATTCCACGATGCCCATGAACAGGAAAATGAATACCGGGAACACAAAGGCGAATTCAATCGCCACCGCGCCACGCGTGTCAGCGTGACTGCTTCTCAATCTGGTCAATAGTGGGTTCATAACCTGGCTTTTCTGTTTCACGCCCAATGCCCCTTAATATTACCAAAACACGTGCCGCGCCGCCAAGCGAATGTACGATTGGCCGACGCCGGGAGCGCGTTATACTCTCCGTGTGTAAGTTAAGTGTCGCACAAAAGGGTTAATAAAATTTTAACCAAATGTGACGCTTTAGTGACAAATATGCAGAAAAATGCTTGTATCCCAGCAGGTTTCTAATAGAATCGCCCTCCCGTAAACGCTATGAAATCCCAAGGTAAAATGGTTAATATTCTCGCCGCAGAACAGGCCCTCGCCAGCAACGCCTGGCCCTTCCAGGAAGCCCAGAAAATTATTGAGCGCTATAAGAAAAATGGCGCTCTGGCCAAGGGGTATGTGCTGTTCGAGACCGGCTATGGACCGTCGGGCCTGCCGCATATCGGCACGTTCGGCGAGGTGGCGCGCACCACCATGGTGCGCCATGCCTTCCAGCTGATGTCGGACATACCGACGCGCTTGTTCGCCTTCTCGGACGATATGGACGGGTTACGCAAAGTTCCGGACAACCTGCCGCAGCAGGAAATGTTGAGAGAGCATCTGGGCAAGCCGCTCACCTCCATACCCGATCCGTTCGGCACAGCGGAGAGTTTCGGCCATCACATGAACGGGCGGCTGAAGCAGTTTCTGGATCATTACGGTTTCGAGTATGAATTCAAGAGCGCGACGGAATGCTACAAGAGCGGCATGTTCGATAAGACACTGCTGGAACTGCTCGCGCATTATGATGCGGTGATGGACGTGATGCTGCCGACGCTCGGCGAAGAACGCCAGAGAACCTACAGCCCCTTCCTGCCCGTATGCCCGAAGACGGGGCGCGTGTTGCAGGTTCCGGTCATCGCGCGCGACGTGACGGCGGGCACGATCACCTATCAGGACGAGGACGGCAGCACGACGGAAGTCCCCGTCACCGGTGGCCATTGCAAGATGCAGTGGAAAGCCGACTGGGCGATGCGCTGGCGCGCGCTCGAAGTGGATTATGAAATGTCGGGCAAGGATCTCATCCCGTCGGTGGAGCTGTCGGGAAAAATTTGCAGCATCATCGGCGGCACGCCGCCGGAAGGATTCAGCTACGAATTGTTCCTCGATGAGAAGGGACAGAAAATTTCCAAGTCGAAAGGCAACGGGCTCACCATCGACGAATGGCTGCGCTACGCACCGGCGGAGAGCCTGTCGTTATATATGTATCAGAGCCCGCGCAAGGCGAAGCGGCTCTATTTTGACGTCATTCCGAAGGCGGTGGACGAGTATCTCACCTTCCTCGATAAATTCCCGCAGGAAGAGGAGGCGAAACGCTATGCCAACCCGGTGTGGCATATCCATGGCGGCAAACCGCCGCGCTCGGAAACGCCGATCTCGTTCGGGCTGCTGCTGAATCTGGCATCGGCCTGCAACCCGGAGGATGCGTCGGTGCTGTGGGGATTCATCACGCGCTATGCGCCGGATGAAACGCCCGCCAGCTGCCCGATGCTCGACAAGCTCGTGGGCTATGCGGTGACCTATTATAATAACTTCGTCAAGCCCACCAAGAAGTACCGCGCGCCGACCGACAAGGAACAGGCGGCGATGCAGAATCTCGCGGCGCAACTGGCAACATTGCCCGCGAAAGCGACGGCGGAAGAGATCCAGACGCTGGTCTATGAGATCGGCAAGAATCACGGGTTCGAGAACCTGCGTGAGTGGTTCGGCGCGCTCTACGAGGTGCTGCTGGGGCAGGCGCAGGGGCCGCGCATGGGATCGTTCATCGCGCTCTATGGCGTGCAGGAAACGCTCGGGCTCATCGGCCGCGCACTGAAGGGCGAAGATCTCGCGGCATAATTCTACGCATACTCCGCTTCCATAGGTACGGGCGTGCGCCGGCGCGTCGTGCCGGAGGTATCCGTAAGGGGGCGGTGGAAGGCGCGTATCTCTTCCTGCCGTTCTTCCGTTGGCCAGTAACCTTCTTCGATGTGCAATATCCGGGCGTACTCGGACAGGTCGATAGCGCGCGGTGTCAGGTCGGCGAATATGCGTCGCAGATCCTGTGCGCGCATGCCGATATAGGCGTGGAACGGGCGATCCAGCGCATCCGTAACGGGAATGAAGAAATACACGTGGCCGCTCTGTGCGCCGTACGTGTCGGGGCTGAATTTACGCAGGCAGTTCACACAATAGTTCATGGCAATATCCATAGGAAAATCCTTCCGGGAGGGTGGGTGCGCGGCGCTTTGTCATAAAAGCGTCATAACTTTGTGGTTGCAAGTAAGAATGATTATCATTTACAACATGCGTGGATGCGCTGCAAGCGCGAAAATGAACCTTGAGAAAATACAGCGAGATTATTGATGAACGCGACGGCCCCTACGGAAGAAAAAAAGATCAGCGCCGTACAGGCGGCCCTGAACATCGCGAAGGATAACGCCGGGGAACTGACCGCCGCGACGTTGCCCGCCGTGGTGGCCAAGGCGCTCAACAACCCGGTGTTCGACCGCTACCCGGCGGGCAAGATATTCGCGCAGGCGCTGGCGTTCGCGCCGGATCTCAGCAAGGTGCTGAAGGAAACTGCCGGGAATTTCCGCGCCTACGCGAAGCATAAGGACGGCGAGGATCTGGCCGACGGCGCGATGAACGCGACGATGCTGGCGCTGGCGCTGGGCGGCATATCCGTGCAGGCCAGCCGCGACCCGGAGGTGATCGCGGACAGCGACGAAGCGACGCGCTCCTACGCGGTGCTGCGCGACTTCCTGATACTCGCCGGCGGCGTCGAGGATCGCACGCGCGAGGACGTCGAGGCGGCGCTCGACGAATGGCTGGAGATATTGCCGGAAGAGGTGGAGGTACAGGGCAAAAAGAAGAAGCGCTATGAATTGCAGGTAGGAGACGTCGTGCGTATTGCCGCAGATAACGAACGTCCCGTCATCCCGGCGATCGGCCGCATCGTCGGCGCGTCACCGGATGCCGGACTCGAAATGCAGAATACCACCGGCGAGCATTTCCGCTATCGGCCCTACCGCGATATGGAAGTGATGCAGGGCAACCGGGTGAGTGCCGGTTGGGTGGATGTGAAAATCACGACACTCGCGAAGGAATCCAATATGGAGGCCTATGCGGATCAGGCCAAGGAGATGGACGACCCGCAATATTCCTCGACGGTGAAGAATACCATCGTCTACGCGGTGCTTTCCATGATCGGCATCACGCTGGCGCGTGGCGGGCATACGGCGTGGAAGGATATGAAGGAGGGCAAGCTCAACCTGAAGGAAGGGCGGCTGGGCGATGCACCCAAGAAGATGCTCACCACCATCACGGCAGCGCTGCCCTGCGCCATCATGGCGTCGCTGTCGGAGTTTGACCTGGTCACCAAGCAATTCGTGAAATACGGCGTGCACATCAAGCGCCCCAACGCCTTCGAAACGCTGGGCGAGGTGAAGCGCGTGGTGCTCGATGTGAATGGCCCCATGACGGAGCATTCCGATCACCTCAACGGTTTCGGTATCTACACGGGCGATGGCGGGATGCGGTTGTCGGAAGAGAGCAATACACCGGATGCGGGGGGCATGGATGTATTGCGTGCGGTCGCCTCGCTGGAACTGCGCTCGCAGATGCATCATATGGCGCCGCCCATCATCGGCTATGCGGAGCAATTCGGCCTGCGGCTCGCGGACATCAATGACGGCATCACGGAGATCAATAAGGAATTCACGCACGGGCTGGGCATCAGCGGGGTGATCGAGGGGGCGCAGCGCGTTACCGTCGGCAACGAAGCATTGTTTGACGACATGCCTGCCGAACTTCGCGAGCAAGCGAAGGCGCGCGCGGAGCAGGGTAACGACATCTCTTACGCGCGCGTTGAGGATATACATACCGGCGAAGTGAGGTGGGCGTTCTTCTCGCGCGACACCGGGCTGCTGCCGCGCATGCGTGAGCGTGTGCAGGAATTGCAGAAGATGGGCGTCGAGGTGTGGCTCAACTCCGGCAGCGCCACCGACAAGGTGATGTGGGTGGCGAAGGAGATCGGGCTGAACGCGCCGCAACTGGGCGTGAATGTATTTGCCGAGATGGTTCCGCAGCGCGCGGGCGATATGCCGGAGTCGGATGAGGCGCAGCTGCGCGCATGGCACGCGATGCGCCAGCGCGGCGAGAATACCGGCATCCGCAACAAGACGGATGTCATCCGGCTCGCGCGGTTCGACGGCACGCGCATCGCCTCGCTGGGCGATGACGACAACGACCTCGGCATGTCCACGGCGGTGAAAGCACCCATGAAGGACATGAACGGCAAGGACGCGCCCACCGGTATCGCGATGGTGATGAAGAAGACCGGGTCGGAGATGATGCTCAGGAACGCCGACATCGTCACCGAGCATGGCGTGGACAAACTGCCCTATATGATAAAAGCGTCGCAGACGCTGAATCAGGATCTGAAGATCACCTCGCGCGCGTCCATCGGCTATGTGTCGGCGCTGGTGGGAAGTAACCTGTTTATGAGCTTTCTCTCGAAAAGCCCGGTGGCGATGGCGGTGTTCCACGAACTGCCCACCATCCTGTTCATGACCTTCAGCGCATGGCGCGCCAGCCATATCGCCGGGGGCATCGGGAAGGAGAATGCCCGTCCGCTCTCTATCGTTGAAGCGTTTCAGGAGGGGTGGAAGCAGTTCGCGGCGATGAAGCAGCCTGCGGAATCGCATGTCGAGGCACTGAGGAACAAGGGGCAGGACAGCCCCGGTTCCGGCATGATGCCCTAGGCGCGGTCGCTATCCGCGGGATCGGATGATCGCCAGCATCAGCTTGAGCAACGATTGGATGGAGGGATCGGCGGCTTTGACGACCTGCTGGATGCGGGCCTTGTCGAGCGTAGTGCAGACGGTGCGCGATACGGCGCGGGCACTTGCGGCACGGGGCCCGTCATCGACCAGCGCCAGCTCGCCGAATACGCCACCAGCAGTGATAACCGCCAACACGCGCTTCTGCTCGCCTTCGCCACGGAATATCTCCACCTCGCCCTGTTGTACGATATAGGCTTTGTTTCCGCGCTCGCCTTCGTGGAAGATGATCTTTTCCGGCTCGAATTCCACTTTGCCGATATGCGGGGGAGGGGGCATGACAGCGGCCATTATATGCTCCGAATGCTGGACGTGAAAGCGCAAGCCCGTTATACGGGTGACACACTATAACCGGTTGCCCGGAGGTTGACAACATGCCCGACCCTTCTCCCCGCATTCTCGGCGGATTATCCGAGGCGATAGAACACTACGATGCGCTGATCCTCGATCTGTGGGGAGTTATCCATGACGGGCTGGCGCTCTATCCCGGCGTGGCCGAATGCCTTGCGAACGCGCGCGCTGCGGGGAAGAAGATCGTGTTTCTCTCCAACGCGCCGCGCCGTGCGTCGCGCGCGGTGGAGATACTCACCGGGCTGGGCGTGCATCCGGGCGGCTATGACGCGATGTTGACCTCGGGCGAGGTCACCTATGAATATTTCGTGGCGCGAACCGATCCATTCTTTGCCGCGCTGGGGCCGACCTATCTCTATATGGGACTGGAGCGCGATGCGGAGCTTATCGAGGGTCTGGGCTACACCCGTGTCGTGGATCCGAAGGATGCGGCCTTCATCCTCAATACCGGCACGGATGATTTCAGCCAGTGGCCGGAGGAGAAGCGCCCCGTGCTAGAGGCCGCGCGGACATTCGATCTGCCGATGGTATGCCCCAATCCCGACGACATCGTAGTGCGGCAGGACGGTACGAAGATCCCCTGCGCGGGATTGCTGGGGCAGTTATATGAGGAGCTGGGCGGCACGGTGCGCTATATCGGTAAGCCCTACGGGGAGGTGTATGCGCGCTGCATGGAAGTGGTAGGAAGCAGGAAAGCGCTTGCTGTCGGCGACAATCTCGATACCGATATTCTTGGCGCTAACCGCGCCGGACTGGACGTCGCGCTGGTGACGGACGGGATTCTGAAGATCACGCTGGGACTGAAGGACCGCGAGGTTCCGGCGGCGTCCACGCTGGAGCCGCTCTACGCGGAAACTTCCGCACGCCCCAACTATGTGATGGCGGGATTCCGCTGGTAGGTCACAGTCCGATCATCTCGGTGATCAGCGCATCCAGTGCTTCGCGGTGATAGGTCAGTGGTCCGGCGATGCGTAGTATCTCACGGCCCTGACGGTCGAGCAGGAAGCTGTGGGGCAGGCCGTCGACCTTCAACAGATCGAATGCCTTGCTGTTAGGGTCAAGATACGCATCGAGCGCGATGGAATTCTCGGTCAGAAACGTCCGTACCTTCTCCGCCGCCGCGCTTTTTTGCGTGTCGATGTCCTGAGAAATGGCGACCACCACCAATCCTTTGCCTGCGTATTTCTGTGAGATCGCAGCAAGATCGGGCATCTCTTCCAGACACGGCGCGCACCAGCTCGCCCAGAAATTCACCAGCACCATCTTACCGCGAAAGTCCGCGACCGATACCGGCGAGCCGTGCAGATCCGTGAACGTCACCTGCGGAAATTCCACCGGGTCATTATGCCGGATGTAACCGTCTTCCTCCGCTGCAGTAATGGCGGGCGCAGGCACGCCATGGGACAACGTCGCGCGATGATACGCGAACGTGGCGATCCCCACAGTGGCGGCGGTAAGAATGATGAACAGAAGAACCAGACGCATGACGCAGCCCCGCGTTTTATTTGTTTTATCCGCATTGCCCGGCCACGGAGAGCGCCGGATGCGTTGGTTCATTCTCACTCTTTTTGCATGGCAATGGCAAGCGCGAAATCATCGCGGCGCGCACAAAAATTTCTGGCAAAAAATTACGGACGCGTATCGATGCGCGCCATGTGTTTTTTCCAGCCCGCCGCATGTGCGAAGAAGGAGATGGTTTCGCGGAGCAGCGCCGGATTGATATTCTGCGTGCTCACGCGTTCGCCGCCCCGGTATTCGGTGTGCGCCTTGCCCGGCTTGAGGATGACCAGCGTATCGTTGGCGATGAAGCCAAGCTTCTGGTAGTTGGAGATAAATGCGTGTGCCTGCTCATCCGGATCCTCCAGCACGTTCTCGCCGTAGAAGCGGCTGATATAGGTGAAATCCAGCAATCCCAGCAGAATGGGCGCTACGTCGATCTGGCTGGTAAGGCTTGCCACTTCTCGCGGTGCAATGAAGGACGGTGCGTAGATGAACAGTGGGATGTGATATTTGCTCACGTCCAGCTCATTCTTACCTGCGCTACCCGCAGTGTGGTCGGCGATGAACAGGAATACCGTGTCGTCGAACCAGGGTTGCTTCCGCGCATCTTCCAGAAATTTTCCTACCGCGTAATCGGCATATCTCACTCCGGCGCTGCGACCACCGCCCTCGGCCGGTATATCGCCGCGCCCCGCCGGAAAGGTGTAGGGCCGGTGGTTGGAAGTCGTCATCACCAGATGCATGAAGGGCCGGTGAGCGGCGTGGGAGCGATTGCCCTCGGCGATGACCTTGCGGAAGAGATCCTCATCGCAAAGGCCCCACGCGTTGGCGAACGTGGTTTCGTCGGCGCTGAAGTTTGCACGGTCGACGATGTCGAAGCCGTTATTGCCGAAAAAATAATTCATGTTGTCGAAATATCCGTAGCCGCCGTAGATGAACTTCGTGTCGTAACCGCGATCCCTGAACACGAAGCCGATGGAGGCCAGATTCTCATTGCCCGGACGCTTGACGATCGACTGGCCGGGGGAGGGCGGAATGGAAAGCGCGATTGCCTCAAGCCCGCGTACGGTGCGCGTACCGGTGGCGTAGAGGTCACTGAAGAACAGCGATTGTTTTGCCAGTGCATCGAGGTGGGGGGTGAGTGCGTCGTGGTTGCCGAAGCGTTCCATATATTCGGCGCTCATGCTTTCCATGACCACCAGCACCACGTTCTTGTGCTTCTCGGGGCCGTTTCCGGGGACGAATCGGGTGATGTCGTCCGGGTCATTGGAAACAAAACGCTGCCCCATTTCTTCTTCCTCCAGAAGTTCCCGGATCGCGGGCAGGGGCTCGCTATCGTAAGCGGTAAGATAGAATTTCGCATAGTTCAGCTCGTTGTTCCTGAACGCGGAGAACAGGCTGTAGACCCCGTTCTGGGTGATCTCGTTGAGGTAGCTGTTGGTGCTCACTTCAGAACGGCTGAGATCGAGCGTAGCGAACAGCGCCACCGGGATCAGCAGGTAGAGCGCGCCATGGCTTGCGCGGGTGGAGAATCCCGCCACCGGTGATGCCGCGTCCGGTAGCAGCATGCGGCGAACGTAGTAGAAGATGCCCAGCGTGATCGCGGTGACGGCGAGCAGCAGGCCGACCACGGAATAGGATTCCCAGATATTGGCCAGCACCTCATGCGTATAGACGAGATAATCCACCGCGATGAAATTGAAGCGCACGCTGAACTCATCCCAGAATATCCATTCCGCCAGTACGTCGAACAGCAGCGCATAAATCAGCGCAAGGTGACAGGCGGCAGTAAGCGCGGCGTCCGTTTTGCCCAGATGCCACCGGCGGGGCAACAGCACGAGGTAGAGCACATATGGCAGCATGAGAAAGGAAAAAGCGGTGACATCGAAGGCAATTCCCATGACGAACATCTGTATCCAGGCCTCTGGATCGAAGGCGATATTCGCTGATTCGCGCATCAGGAACGCCAGTCGTAGCAACAGCTGTAGCGCGAAAAAAATCACTGCGGATGCGCTCAGACGTTTCAGCAGGTAGTGGTTATGCGCGATGACAGGCCGCATGGCGGAGTCCTTCCCTAAAACAGCATCATGGTGAATCCGGCAACCAGCGGGACGAGGAGGTTGTCGTCGAGCCGGATATGCCGGGCGTAGAGTTCCGCGACCAGTGCGGTCATGACCGCCGCGCCCGCGCGGATATAGGAGGCGTTGTCGAAATCCGCCAGCAGGCCGATGATCGCCACCGTCGCCAGCCCGGAGGCAGCGAAGGCGAGGCTGCCTTCCAGCGTCTTCCCGGCGAGCATGCGGCGTCCCCAGCGACGGCCCACCAGCGAGGCGCAGGCATCGCCCACCAGCATGATGGAAAGCGCGGTGACCGCCACCCAGTGCGGGAACAGCAATGTGCACAGGAATGCCGCCAGCACTACGTACGTGGCGCCGGTGAAGGATTTACCCGTGCCGCCGTTCTCGTGGGGACGCAACAGTTTCCCGACATAGCGTTGGTACAGCTCGGCGCAGAGCGGCACGCGATGGCGCAACCATTCCCCACTGAGCATCAGCAGGACGAGCAGGGTAAAGAAGGTGAGCGAGAACGCGCGGGACTGCGTTGCTATCAGCAGCGGCATCCACAGCGAGCTCAGATGAATGAGCTTGCGCTGTATCTCGTGGGCGTAGCTGATGGACAACGATTCCTCCGCATGGAGCGACTCCGGATGAGGTGTGATAGCATAATTGCACGCGGGGGGGGATTTTTTTGTGGGAATTGCGTATAAGGGGTGCATGAGCATCGCCATCACACATGCTGCGCCGGACGATCTGCATGCGCTCGCCGACCTTGCGCGC
>JADZBT010000105.1 GCA_020851915.1 Alphaproteobacteria bacterium
AGGCGGTGCAGCGTCGGCGCGCGGTTCAGCATCACGGGATGCTCGCGGATCACTTCATCCAGAATATCCCACACCTCGGGGCGCTCGGTCTCGACCATTTTCTTGGCGGCCTTGAGCGTGGTGGCCATGCCGTAGATCTCAAGCTTCGCATAGATGAACGGCTTGAAGAGCTCCAGCGCCATCTTCTTGGGCAGACCGCACTGATGCAGCATCAGCTCGGGGCCGACCACGATGACCGAACGGCCGGAATAGTCCACGCGCTTGCCGAGCAGATTCTGGCGGAATCGGCCCTGCTTGCCCTTCAGCATGTCGGAGAGCGACTTCAGCGGACGCTTGTTGGCGCCGGTGATGACGCGGCCACGGCGGCCGTTGTCGAACAGCGCGTCGACGGCTTCCTGCAACATACGCTTCTCGTTGCGTACGATGATATCCGGAGCCTTCAGCTCCAGCAGGCGCTTCAGACGGTTGTTACGATTGATAACGCGGCGGTACAAATCGTTGAGGTCAGAGGTCGCAAAGCGGCCGCCATCCAGCGGAACCAGCGGACGCAGTTCCGGCGGGATCACGGGAACCACTTCCAGCACCATCCATTCCGGACGGTTGCCGGACTCGATGAAGGTTTCCACCAGCTTCAGGCGCTTCACCAGCTTCTTACGTTTGGCTTCGGAAGCATTGTCAGCCAGTTCAGCACGCATCTTGGTGCGCTCGGCTTCCATATCGACCGCCATCAGCAACGTGCGGATGGCTTCCGCGCCGATCTGCGCGGTGAACGTGCCTTCGCCGAATTCGTTGAGGGCTTTGTCGTACTGGTCTTCGCTCAGCAACTCGCCGGTCGTAAAGGGCGACATGCCGGGATCGGTGACCACGTAATTCTCGAAATACAGGATGCGCTCAAGGCTTTTCAGCGTCATGTCGAGCAGCAGGCCGATACGGCTGGGCAGCGACTTGAGGAACCAGATATGCGCGACCGGTGCGGCCAGCTCAATGTGGCCCATGCGCTCGCGACGCACCTTGGAGGTGGTCACTTCAACGCCGCACTTCTCGCACACGATACCACGGTACTTCATGCGCTTGTATTTGCCGCAGAGGCACTCGTAATCCTTCACGGGGCCGAAGATGCGCGCGCAGAACAGGCCCTCGCGCTCCGGCTTGAAGGTGCGGTAGTTGATGGTTTCGGGCTTTTTGACTTCGCCGAACGACCAGGAGCGGATCTTTTCAGGACTCGCGATGGAGATACGGATTTCGTCAAACTGCTGGGAGCCGCTGAGTTGGCCAAACAGATTCATCAGTTCGTTCATTGTTGTTCTCCTTACTGTTCTGTCTGTGCCAGCTCGACGTTCAGGCAGAGGGAGCGAAGCTCCTTCACCATCACGTGGAACGACTCCGGAATACCGGACTCGAAGCTATGGTCGCCGCGCACGATCGACTCGTACACCTTGGTGCGGCCTGCGACGTCGTCCGACTTCACGGTCAGGATTTCCTGCAGGGTGTAGGCAGCGCCGTACGCCTGAAGCGCCCAGCATTCCATTTCCCCGAAACGCTGTCCGCCGAACTGGCTCTTACCGCCCAGCGGCTGCTGGGTGACAAGGCTGTACGGCCCGATGGAACGCGCATGGATCTTGTCGTCGACGAGGTGGTGCAGCTTCAGCATGTAGATGTAGCCCACGGTCACCTTGCGGTCGAACGTCTCGCCGGTACGCCCGTCGATGAGCGTCACCTGACCCGAGGAGTCGATGCCCGCCTTCTCCAGCATCGCGACGATCTCTTTCTCGGAGATACCGTCGAATACCGGGGTCGCCATCGGCACGCCCTTACTCAGGTTGGTGGCGAGTTCCACCAGCCCCTTGTCGTCGAGCTTCTTCAGCGTTTCTGCCGTGGTTTCGTCTTCATAGTAGTTGCCGATGGTCTTACGCAGATCCGATGCGTTCTTCTTACCGTCGCGGTATGCGGCGAGCGCGTCGCCGATCTGCAGGCCCAGACCCGCCGACGCCCATCCCAGATGGGTTTCGAGGATCTGTCCCACGTTCATACGCGACGGTACGCCCAGCGGGTTCAGCACGATGTCCACCGGACGGCCGTCTTCCAGATACGGCATGTCCTCAGCCGGGATGATCTTCGAGATCACACCCTTGTTTCCGTGACGGCCGGCCATCTTGTCGCCCGGCTGGAGCTTGCGCTTCACGGCCACATAGACCTTCACCATCTTGAGTACGCCCGGCGGTAGGTCGTCGCCGCTCTGGAGCTTCTCCACCTTGTGCTCGAAGTGATTGACGATCTGCGATACGGCGAGGTCGTGCTGCAATTTCAGCTTCTCGATCTCCTGCGTCGCCTTGTCGTCGTCGATGGCAACCTGCCACCACTGGCCCTTGGAGTATTTATCCGTGAGCAGCGCCTCGGTGATCTCCGTGCCCTTCTTCAGCTTGTCGGGGCCGGATACCGCCTTCTGGCCGACCAGCAGCTCCTTCAGACGGCCATAGATATGGCCCTCGATGATGGCGCGCTCGTCGTCGCGGTCTTTCGCCAGACGCTCGATTTCCGCTTTCTCGATGGCGAGCGCACGCTCGTCTTTCTCAATGCCACGTCGCGAGAAGATACGTACGTCGACCACCGTTCCGGCCACGCCCGGGGGCAGGCGGAGCGACGAGTCGCGCACGTCGGAGGCCTTCTCACCGAAGATGGCGCGGAGGAGTTTTTCTTCCGGCGTCATCGGCGATTCGCTCTTCGGCGTTACTTTACCGACGAGGATCTCGCCCGGATGCACTTCGGCGCCGATGTGAACCACGCCCACTTCGTCGAGGTGCTTCAGTCCTTCTTCGCCCACGTTCGGAATGTCGCGGGTGATGTCTTCCGCGCCCAGCTTGGTGTCGCGCGCCATCACTTCAAATTCCTCGATGTGGATGGAGGTGAAGACGTCCTCGCTCACGAGACGTTCGGAGATGAGGATAGAGTCCTCGAAGTTATAGCCGTTCCACGGCATGAACGCGACCATCACGTTACGGCCGAGCGCCAATTCGCCCAGGTTCGTGCTGGGGCCGTCGGCGATCACGTCGCCGGCCTGCACGATGTCGCCCACGCGCACCACCGGCTTCTGGGTGATGCAGGTGTTCTGGTTGGAGCGCTGGAACTTCTGCAGGTTGTAGATTTCCACGCCCGGAGAATCGCTGTCCTTCGCCTTCTTGCTCTTCTCGGTGACGCGCACCACGATGCGCGACGCATCGATCTGGTTCACGATGCCGCCACGGCGTGCGACCACGGTCGTACCAGAATCGCGTGCCACCACCTCTTCCATGCCAGTGCCGACCAGCGGCGCCTGCGACACGAGCAGCGGAACCGCCTGACGTTGCATGTTCGATCCCATCAGTGCGCGGTTGGCGTCATCGTTTTCCAGGAAGGGAATGAGCGATGCCGCAACCGAAACCAGCTGCTTGGGGCTGACGTCCATCAG
>JADZBT010000106.1 GCA_020851915.1 Alphaproteobacteria bacterium
ATAGCCCAGATTATGCAATATCTCGGCGATGCCGCTCATGCCGATGCCGCCGATCCCCACGAAATGCAACGTGCCTACGTCGAACGGCACGGTTCGCGATGCGTGGAATAACTTCATGCGGATACCTCCGTGGACGAGGGAATCTCCCTCCCCCGCAGGGGGAGGGTCGGGGTGGGGGCGCAACATGCCTCTATAGTGATTGTTGCGCCCCCCTCCCAGCCTCCCCCCTGCGGGGGGAGGGGTTTACTAAATAACTTCATGCTGCCTGCTCCTTCGCTATTTTTTCTTCGGTTTGTACCGCGTGCTTGCCCTGCGCCAGCTGCTCGACCAGATCAGCGAGCTTCGCGGCAGCGTTATCGGGAACCGCCGCGCGCGCCTTCTCCGCTGCTTGATTGAGGCTGGACGGCAGGCTGAGGAACGCCTCGATGCGCGCCGAGAGCGCCTGCGGCGTGAAGGCATCCTGCGGCATCACCCAGCCGCAACCGGATTCCTCCGCCGCGTTGGCGTTGATGGCCTGATGATTGTCCATCGCGTTGGGAATGGGAACCAGTATGGCGGGGCGTCCCGCCGTCATCAGCTCCGCCACCGTCGAGGCGCCGGAGCGCGTGATCACCAGGTGCGCCGACGCCAGACGCGCCGGAACGTCGTTGAAGAATTTGGAGAGGTCGGCGGCCACGCCGATCTTCTCGAACAACTTTCGTGTCGCCTTGAGATCTTCCGGGCGACATTGCTGATCGATGCGTAATCGCGCGCGCAGCGCCTCCGGCAGCAGCTCAAGCGCCTGCGGCACTACACGACTGAACACAGTAGCGCCAAGGCTTCCACCCATCACGAGGATACGCATCGCACCGTCCTGCACCAGCTCCGGGTACGGCACATCCTTGAGCGCGCGTATCGCCGCACGCACGGGATTGCCCGTCAGCACGACTTTATGCTTATCATCCGCGCGCAGGCCGAATGTCTCGGCGAACGAGGTGGCGATGCGGTCCATCTTATGCGCGAGCACGCGGTTAGCACGTCCCAGCACGGCGTTCTGCTCGTGGATAATGGTGGGCACGCCCACCGACTCCGCCGCGAACATGGTGGGAAAGGACGGATAACCGCCGAAGCCGATGACCACTTTCGGTTTCATTTTCTTGATCAGGCGGCGCGCCTGCAGCATGCCGATGACGATGTCCACGCCGCCCAGCACCCGCCGGAATACGCCGCCCGACACCCGTCCCGCGCGGATGATGTGATGCTCGACCTTATCATAGACGCCGCTGAACTGGCTGGCGCGCGCATCGGTGATGAGCACCGGGTGGATGTTGCGGCGCTCCAGTTCCTGCGCCAGCGCCTCTGCGGGAAACACATGGCCGCCCGTGCCGCCTGCCGCCAGTACTACCGTATATAGGTACGTTTTGCTCATCGCGTTCCTTTTGCTCCGTAGCGCCGCCGCGTGAGCGCCAGCACCATACCCATACCGAGTGCCAGCGCAAATGTCGAGGAGCCTCCGTAACTCAGGAAGGGCAGCGTCATACCCTTGGTCGGCAGCAGGTTAAGCGCCACGCCGATATTGATGACCGCCTGAAAACCGAACTGTATCAGCAACCCCGATACGGCGAGAATGATGAACACGTCGCGCTCCTCGCGCATCCGCAGGAAGCCGCGCAGTACCACGAACGCGAACAGCGCGATGATGACCAGACACATCACCACGCCGAACTCCTCGCCCGCCACCGCGAAAACGAAGTCGGTGTGTGCGTCGGGCAGATGCTGCTTCACCACGCCGTCACCGGGGCCGACACCCATGAATCCGCCATTATGGAACGCCTCCAGCGATTTCTCGACCTGAAAGCTGGTCTCCGACGGGTCCATGAAGCGGTCGATGCGCGCCGCCACGTGCGGCAGAAAGATGTACGCCATGAACAGAGCCGACACGCCCGATACGAGCAGCAGCGCCACCCAGTAAAGCGACAATCCCGCCAGAAAGAACTGCGCGCCCCACACCGCCGAGATGGTGATGGTCATGCCGATGTCGGGTTGCAGCACCAGCAGCGCCACGACCAGCAGCCACAGCCCGATGGCAAGACGATTGCCGGGAAAACCGGGATGTTTTTTCTGCGCGGCGAACAGCCACGCCGCCACCACCGCGAAGGAGGATTTCACGAACTCCGAGGGCTGCAACGAACCGCCGGGGAACCATATCCAGCGATGCGCGCCCTTCACCTCCACGCCGACGAACAGCACCGCCACCATCAGCAGCATCCCCACCGCCATCACGAGAATGGCGAGACGACGGACGTTGAGAGGGTTAAGCAGCGACACCCCGACGATGATCGCCAGCGCGCCGCTCAGAAAGAACAGTTGGCGATAGACGAAGTGGTAGGAATCGAGGTTCAGCCGCTCCGCCACTGCGGGGCTCGCCGCCGGCGCCAGTATCGCCGCGCCGATGAGCATCAGCAGCAGGATGCCAGAAAACATCGGCCGGTCCACCGTCCACCACCAGCGGCCCAGCGGATGCGTCGCCTTGATGCGGTTCAGGCTGAACATTGTTTCTTACCCATCTGTTCTTGCAAGCTATGCGACAGCGCACGGAACGCGTCACCACGCACTTCGAAATTCGGCCATTGGTCAAATGACGCGCAGGCGGGCGACAACAGCACCACGCCCTGCCCTGCCTTCAGCGCGTCGCGCGAGGCGTCTGCGAACGCCGTCGCAAGGTCACCGCACAGATCATACTCCACCTTACCTTTCAGCACTTCCGGGAACGATGCCTGCGCCTGACCGATGACGTAGGCCTTGTGGATGCGTGAAAAATGCGGCGCAAGCGACGCGATGCCGCCTTCTTTCGGCTCACCGCCCAGTATCCAGTATATATCGTCGAAACAGACCAGCGCGCGCGCGGTGGAATCGGCGTTGGTCGCCTTGCTGTCGTTGACGAAGCGCACGCCGCCCATCTCCGCGACCTGCTCCATGCGGTGCGGCAATCCGGGGAACGTCCGCAGCGCGTTCTGGATGGTCTTCGTATCCACGCCACAAGCCATCGCCGCCGCGATCGCCACCGCCGCGTTCTGCGTATTGTGCCAGCCGCGCAGCGACACGATGCCGTCCAGCGTAATGCCGTCGGGCAGCGGCGTATCGGCGGATACCGTCTGCACGCGAGGGCCGTCCTTGCGGCTGCTGAGTTCGCTGTATAGCGCGCGCGTGTCGTCGTCATCGATGGCGATGATCGCGCGGTCGCCCGGCTGTTGCGTGGCGAATATCTTTTTCTTGGCGGCGAT
>JADZBT010000107.1 GCA_020851915.1 Alphaproteobacteria bacterium
TAGCACTGCATCCATTTTGAAAGCACTGGTTTTTTGCAGTGGACGGCTCGCTTCGCATCGCCTTTGTTGTCATTCCCGCCTGCGCGGGAATGACGGAGGAGGGGCAGGGGGAAGCTGTCGTTGCTGCGCCGCTGCGCAGCGCTTTTTTTTACTAGTCACTAGGCACCAGGCACCAAGCACTATAGTGTGGCCCCATGTTGCGCATTGTGAAAATACTATGGCCCGCGCTTATTCCGCTGCTGATTTATGCGGTGTGGTGCATTGTGCGGTATCGGAGGAAGCAGCGCGGGGAGGAAGTGGGGCCGATTACGCAAGGGTTGTTTCTTACCCTGTTCTCTTCGCTTGCTATCGCCGTGGGGTGCTTTGTGATGTTCGGGACGCAGCAGGGGGCGAATGAGGGGCGCAATTATGTGCCTGCGCATGTCGAGAACGGCGTGTTGGTGCCGGGGCGGTTTAAATAGCGGATGCGGCTTAATCCTCCATGGCTGGACGATGCGGACGTGCAGAGGCTGCTTGCAGCCTGCGCGGCGGAAGGCATTGCGCTCAGGTTCGTGGGTGGCGCGGTGCGCGATACGCTGCTGATGCGCGAGGTGGGTGATATCGACGCGGCCACGCCCGAACCGGCGGGGCAGGTGGTGCACAAGCTGCAGGCGCAGGGCATACGGGTGATTCCGACCGGTATTGATCATGGCACGGTGACGGCGCTTCTGGGCAAGCGGCAGGTGGAGATCACCACGCTGCGTACGGATGTCGAAACCGATGGGCGGCATGCGAAAGTGCGTCCGACCGATAGCTGGGAGGAAGATGCCAACCGCCGCGATTTCACGATGAACGCGCTGTACCTGAGCCCGCAGGGAGAACTCTACGACCCGCATCACGGGGCCGAGGATGCATTGGCTGGGCGGGTGCGGTTTATCGGTGATGCAGCGCAGCGGATCGAGGAGGACGCGCTTCGCATCCTGCGGTTCTTCCGGTTCTTCGCGACACATGGCGAGCCGCCCGCCGATCAGGGCGCACTTGTGGCGTGCGCTGCGAAACAGGGGATGATCGCGCAGCTTTCGGGCGAGCGCATCGCGCAGGAAATGCGCAAGCTGATGCAGGCGGCGCAGCCGATCCCGTCGCTCAGGCTGATGGCCAATAGCGGGGTGGCGGCGCAGGTGTTCGGCGAGCAGATCGACGTGGCGACGCTGCTGCGGCTGACGATGCTCGAGCATACCGCAGGCGTGCGGGTGTCGGTATGGGCGCGGGTGGCGGCGCTGCTGCTTGAGCCGGAGGACGCGCTGCGCGTGGCGAAACGCTGGAAACTCTCGAAGGCGGAGCGGAAACATCTGGGCGAGCTGATGGAGATCGAGCCGCTGCATGCGGTGCATCCGGCGCATCACCATACGCGCGTGATGCGGGTGCATGGGGCGGCATTCTACCGTGACCTGCTGCTGCTTTCGGCGGCGAATGACGTGGCGTGGGATATCGCACCGTGGATCGCGCTGTCGCGGGAGTTCGTGGCGCCCGTGTTCCCGGTGAAGGGGGACGATCTTAAGAAGCTCGGTATCGCGCCGGGCAAGGAGATGGGCGCGGTGCTCATGCGGTTGGAGCATGCGTGGGAGGAGAGCGGGTATACGCTGGCGAAAGAGGCGCTGCTGGGGATGGTGCCGGCGCATAACGGCGAATGATATCGATCCTTCGTTCCGCCTGCGCGGGAATGATCAGGCAATGACCATGTTCAGTATTAGAACGCGTTCCTTACAATCAGCGCGCAAGTCTTGCCGGAATTGCCGAGGAGATAATTAGCTTGAATATCGGCATGGACGGTCGCATCCGTACATGCGCCGAACGTGCCGCGCGCGACGATATTGCCGATGCCCGGACGTCCGTCATCCAACTTCGTGTCGAGCCCCCACATTTCGGCGGGTGTTGCGAATGCGGCATAGGGGGAGCCGCTGGCCTGAGTGCCAAGTTGCAGGCTGTTGCCGTATTGGCCGTCAAACAGGTTGAATGAGCCGGTGCGGCTGCCGAAATGGTATGGCCACCAGAGGACATTGTTGCCACCGATCCGTGATACGTAAGAGTCGGCGGGCGATGCTTCCCATGAGCCTGAATTGCCCGCTTCGCTGCTAATACCCGTATAGCTCCCCTTGATTAAACCGGCATTGGCGAGATGCTGCCAGAACCTGAAAATTTCATTCGATGATATTACGGTGTGCGAAATTCTTCCATCCCTGTCGCCGTTGCATGTGCTTGTCCCGGTTGCGGCGGTTGCCTTGCATGTTGCAGGGTCTGCGCTGATTTCTCCCCAAAACGCCGTGGCGTTCGCCATGTCGCCCGGGATTTGTGAATAGCGGCTGCGAAAACTATGGACCGATGAAATGATTAACTGGTGTTCGGTTGCCACGCTACGAAGTTCGGCAGCGCGGATGAGGGATTGGCCTGCGAGAATGCCGCCTGTGAGGAGTCCGAGGATGACGAGGACGATGGAGAGCTCGACCAGTGAGAAGGCGGATGATGGATGCGATGATGATGGATGATCCGTGAAGGGGGCTTTGTATCCCTCTTCCTCACTGAGCGAAAGCGCTGGTATGGGTATGCGCATAAACCCCCTCGTTGGTGACTGGGGAGTTCGTTAAACCCATAATGCTAGGTTTGCCGTGATCTTTGGGCCTTGCGGCCTTGGACATGCATCACGGCCTCCCCAGCCAAGCTAGGGAGTGCATTCACGGTTGCACGGAACCGGCATTATGGGAGGTAACGACACCCCAAAGCGGACTACTCCACTTCGTTTGCGAGTATAGGGCGCGCGGGCGCGATGCTCAAGGAGAATCGGCGAGGCGGGGGAGCGGGTTACGCCGCGCCTCCCCCGTCGCCTTCGGTGTTGGCATAGTTGGCACCGCCCGGGTTTTCCTCCAGCGCGTAGCCCGCGGAGCGGACGGTGGATAAGGATGCGTTGTTGGCGATGGTCCTTATCGTTCCCTAGTGCCTTCGTCTTTGCTCATGCGCGATGCCCATGTGTTATGGCGGGTGAGGTGGCCTGCTTTTTTGTGCAGTTCGGGCAGAAGTTTCTGATGGAGCTTCAGTACGGACTTTCCATTGAGTCCATGCCGCAGGGAGATTTCGTCCAGTTCGACTTTCATTTTTGCTTCGGTCTCGCTTAGGCCTGCTTCCTGATGGAAGGCTATCCGTTCGTTGCGTAACTCGAGGATCAGTTTGTGGCGGGTCTCGATGTTACCCGTAAGGTCAAGGCGGGGACTGGTATA
>JADZBT010000108.1 GCA_020851915.1 Alphaproteobacteria bacterium
CCCAGCGCCTTCGCCTCTTTGTACTCATCGACCGGCTTGGTCGAGGAGAGCGCGAATTTCTGGCCCTTGGTGAATTCCGGTACGAGATAATGGTAGTTCGTGTCGAACCATTTGGTCATCTCCATCGCGGACACGTCCTTGTCCTTGGTCTGGCTGCCGCGCGCCATCGCAAAATAGGTGGCGAGGTCAACGGTCTTGCCGCTGAACCCGTAGCGGGCGGGAACCGCACCCACCAGCGCCGTGGTATCCAGCACCTGATCGTAGAACGAGAAATCATTGGAGGGGATGAAGTCGATGCCCTGCTGTTTCTGCAATTCCCAGTTGGTCTTGCGGATGGTCTTTGCGGCATCCAGCAATTCCTTCTCGGAGAAGTTGCCCTTCCAGTATGCTTCCACAGCCTGTTTCAGTTCGCGCTTCGCGCCAATGCGGGGAAAGCCTAAATTCGCGGATTTAGTCATGGTATATCCTTATATATTTTGTCGCAGATTCACTGCGTTTATAATGCAAATGGGGGTGTCGTGCTACTGCCCGTAGCGCAGGATGCGTTGCTGTCTGCCTTACGGCATTCGGGTATTGGACATTTTCCGAAATGGAGTATAACACATAAACAGCATACCTTAATCGTTACCGTCATTCCTGCGAAAGCAGGAATCTAGGGCCACACGCTCTGGATCCCAGCGTTCGCTGGGATGACAAGGAACGGTGCTTTTCTAGCGCATTCCAGCCAAATGGTCAATGCGTATTGTATATTTTTATATATCACATTTATTAAATGTAATATTGGAGTAGGCCATGACCAAAGTAGCAGTCATACTATCGGGATGTGGGCACATGGACGGCGCGGAGATACGCGAGGCGGTGGTATCGCTGCTGGCGCTGTCGCGTGAGGGGGCGGAGGTGCAGTGCTTCGCCCCGGACATCGCCCAGCATCATGTGGTCAACCACCTGACGGGCAAGGAGATGCCCGAGTCCCGCAACGTGCTGGTGGAAGCCGCCCGCATCGCGCGCGGCAAGGTGAAGCCGCTTTCCGAGGCCAAGGCCAAGGACTTCGATGCACTGGTCATCCCCGGCGGATTCGGCGTGGCGAAGAACCTCTCCAACCTCGCTTTCAAGGGGCCGGAGGCGCAGGTGCTACCGGACTTCGCGCGCGTGGTGTCGGAATTCCTCGCCCAGCATAAACCCATCGGCGCGATCTGCATCGCGCCTGCGGTACTGGTCGCGGCGATAGGCCGGGACTACGCCCCCACCGTCACCATCGGCGAGGATAAGGGCACGGCGGAGGCCATCGCGAAAATGGGCGGCACGCACGTGAACCGCCCCTCCGACGACATCGCCGTGGATGAGAAAAATAATATTGTCAGTTGCTCTGCCTACATGCGTAACGATGAACTGGCCCCCATCGCCGACGGCATCGAGAAGCTGGTGAGTAAAGTCATCGCGCTGGCCCAAAGCAGCAAAGCACGGAAGATAGCGTAAACAAGAAACGTCATTCCAGCGAACGCTGGAATCCAGGGCCACAAGCTCTGGATCCCAGCTTCCGCTGGGATGACAGAAAGAAATTATGACCTCACCCCTCATCTCCACCGCCGATCTCGCCGGGTTGCTCTATCAGGATAACGTCGCCATTCTCGACGGCTCGTGGTACATGCCCGCCGATAAGCGCGACCCGAAGGCGGAATACGCCGCGCAGCATATTCCCGGCGCAGTATTCTTCGACATCGACGGCATCCGCGATACGGCAAGCCCCTACCCGCACATGCTCCCTTCCGCCGAAATATTCGCGGCAGCGGTCGGCGCACTGGGCATCAGCAACGCGCATAAGGTGATCGTATACGACGGCGCAGGATTGTTCAGCGCCGCGCGCGTCTGGTGGATGTTCAAAGTGTTTGGATACGACAACGTCGCGGTGCTCGATGGCGGCCTCCCCAAATGGATCGCCGAGGGACGCCCCGTCACCTCCGATGCCGAAACGCCGGAAGCGGCGCTATTCAGCGCCACCCTGCGCCCCGCCCTACTCCGCACCGTCGCGCAGATGCAAGCGAACCTCGCACATCCCGGCGCGCTGGTCGTGGATGCGCGCTCGAACGCCCGCTTCACCGCGCAGGAACCAGAACCACGCGCAGGTATGCGTTCCGGCCATATCCCCGGCAGCAAGAATATTCCTTACAAAGCCTTGCTGAATGCCGACGGAACCGTAAAAGACCCCGCCGCGCTGAAAGCGACATTCGTAGCCGCTGGCGTGAAAGAGAACGCCCCCGTCATCACCAGTTGCGGCTCCGGCGTGACCGCCTCCATCCTCGCGCTGGGACTGGAACTCACCGGCCACCGCGCCTGGTCCCTCTATGACGGCTCCTGGGCCGAATGGGGCGCGGAGGCGAATGCGGGTGAGTGTCCGGTGGCACGTTGATTTTATTATCAAATTTTTACACAAAAGAAGTGTGATTGCGTTCATATTTTTTTAATATTTTTTCAATATATTGCTTACATATTCGCAGCCTAGGAGAAACTTATGACTGATTCCCCTCCCGAAGATAAGTACTTTGGAGAAAAAGAGCTTCCGCAAGTACTGGAGTCAATGGGTATTCCGAGATTTATAGTATTAGAAGACAAAGAGTTACTCCCGCTCGCATTACGCGCGCTGCATAAACATGTAGAAAAAATATACAAACCCACCGCCTTCAATATCGTTCAACTTGATAACGGCCACGTTGCTATCGGAAGCGCGGATTCCAATTTTTTTATGGGAATAGGCGAGAACAGCTTATTGTATAAACCGTGGGAACACGCCAGTCGCGCGGATCCCATTCCCAACTACGTTGCTGATGCAAAAGATGGAAAAATAGAGCAAGTACGCGCAAGTAACTACACCGTGTCTGTCGAAGAACCACAGGAATTGACCTGGACGGAAAGAATACGGCAAGGAGCAGCAAATATAGCGCATAAAATTGACGATGTTGCTCACGGCAGATGGTAGCGTCATCGCGGCTCCCGAGGTAAATGGGTGCGAGGTGGGGGCGTACCACCTCCACACCTGAACATACCATACCGGCGCAGGCCGGTATCTTCACCATCAACATTGCGCCGCTGGGAATATAAGATCCCGGCCTGCGCCGGGATGACATTTTCTAATGCCCAATACCTAATGCCTATTTAGGCCCCAGCATATCCTCTGGCTTTACCCACTCGTCGAACTGCTTTTCGGTGAGCAGCCCCAGCGACAGGCAGGCGGCTTTCAGCGTCGTGCCTTCGTGATGGGCTTTCTTTGCCGCCTTCGCCGCATTGTCGTAGCCGATATGCGGGTTGAGGGCGGTCACCAGCATTAGCGATTCATTCATAATTTTTCCGATGCGCTCGCGGTTGGCCTCGATGCCCACCACGCAGTTATCGGCGAAACTCATGCAGGCATCCGCGATGAGGCGGATGGATTGCAGCACGTTATAGATAATGACCGGCTTGAACACGTTGAGCTCGAAATGCCCGTTGCTGCCGCCCACCGTCACCGCGACATGATTGCCCATCACCTGCGCGCAGACCATGGTCATGGCCTCGGACTGGGTGGGGTTCACCTTACCCGGCATGATGGAGCTGCCCGGCTCGTTCTCCGGCAATGACAGCTCGCCCAATCCGCAGCGCGGGCCACTGCCCAGCAGGCGGATGTCGTTGGCGATCTTCATCAGCGCGGTAGCCGCCGTATTCAAGCCACCCGACAGCGTCACGAGCTGGTCGTGCGTAGCAAGATAGGCGAATTTGTTGTGCGCGGTCTCAAACGGAAGTTTGGTGATGCTGGCCACTTCCTTCGCGAACGCCTCGGCAAAGCCTTTTTTGGCATTGAGGCCCGTACCGACCGCCGTACCGCCCTGCGCCAGATAGCGGATGGGATAGGCAACGGCATCGAGGCTCAGCATCTTCAGCAGGTAATCCATCTGCGCGACGTAGCCGGAGAATTCCTGCCCCAGCGTCATCGGCGTCGCGTCCTGCAGATGCGTACGGCCAATCTTGATGATGTCCTTGAATTCGTCCTGCTTCTTCGCCAACGCATCGCGCAGATGCGTGAGCGCCGGAAGCAGCGACCACTGCACCTCGCATGCCGCCGCGATGTGCATCGCCGTAGGGAACGAATCGTTCGACGACTGGCCCATATTCACATGGTCGTTGGGATGCACGGGCTTCTTGCTGCCCATCGTGCCGCCCAGAATCTCAATAGCGCGATTGGAGATGACCTCGTTGACGTTCATGTTGGTCTGCGTACCCGAACCGGTCTGCCACACGACCAGCGGGAAGTTGCCGTCGAGCTTGCCGTCGATCACCTCGGAGGCCGCCTTCACGATGGCCTCGCCCAGCGCCTTGTCGAGTACGCCCAGCTGCATGTTCACCTTCGCCGCCGCCAGCTTCAGCACACCGAAGGCGGTGATGAGCGGCTTCGGCATGGTCTCGCCGCCGATCTTGAAATTCATCAGGCTGCGCTCGGTCTGCGCGCCCCAGTATTTATCCGCAGGAACCTCCAGCGGGCCAAAGCTGTCAGTTTCGGTGCGATGTGCTTGCGTTTTACGGGCGGCCTCTGCCATAGTTTAGTCCTTAGTCATTAGTGGTTAGTTGTTAGTTACAGATTTGTAGCACAAGCACGTTTCCACTAGCAACTAAGGACTAACGACAAAGGACTAATGACGATGCAGCCAGAATATTGGAAACAGGCGACGCGAGAACTATCGGAGCGCGACCCCGTGCTGGCCGGGATCATCGCCCGCTATGACGGTGAAATGCTGAAGAGCGAGGGTAACGCGTTCCGTACCCTGACACAGGCCATCGTCGGCCAGCAGATTTCCGTGAAGGCCGCCGACAGCATCTGGAACCGGCTGGAGGCCGGGCTCGGAAAGGTCACCCCCCAGACGATGCACTCCCATCCCGACGACGCCATGCGCGCCTACGGCCTCTCGCGCCAGAAAGTGCTATACCTGAAGGACATCGCCCACCACTTCCTCGAAGGCATGGACCCCGACCACTGGCACAGCTTAAGCGATGACGAGGTGGTGAAGGCGCTGATACACATCAAGGGCATAGGCCGCTGGACAGCGGAGATGTTCCTCATCTTCTACCTGCTTCGCCCCAACGTGTTCCCGGTGGCCGACCTCGGCCTGATGAACGCCATCAGCCGCCACTACGGCAAAGGCCGCGCGCCCAGCAAGACCGCGCTCGCGAAGCTCTCCAAACGCTGGCAGCCATGGCGTACGGTGGCGACGTGGTATCTCTGGCGCAGCCTCGATCCCGTGCCGGTGGAGTATTAGAATGCTGCGAATTCCCCGTGCGGTTGTGGCGCGCTTCACCTCCCTGCCTCGCAAAAAGAAGATCGCGGTCGTTGCGGCGTTTGCATCGGCGGTGTTGATCGTCCTTGCGCTCCCGCTGGTGGAGCGCATGCGGCAATATCATACCATCTATACCGAGTACCACGCGCATTTCTATGCCGAATACCTCAAGACCATCCCGGACTATCAGGCGGAATACTATGCCAAATACTACGCCAGCTATTACGCGGAATACTACACCTCGCCCAGCTATCGCGAGGCCCTGCAATACGCCTTGCCGGAATATTCGGAAGCCAGCCTGCGCTATCCTCCCAGCCCCATCTCCGGCTTATCTACAGGCAGCACAGGATTGGCCTATATCCGTCAGTTCGAGGGCTTCCGTGGCATCCCCTACCGCGACCCGATAGGCAAGATGACCGTGGGCTACGGGCATCTGGTGCGTAAAGGCGAATATTTCGGCGGCATCACCCGCGACCA
>JADZBT010000109.1 GCA_020851915.1 Alphaproteobacteria bacterium
CCGGAGGACGTGACATTGGTGCGCGTGGAATCCGCCGAGCAGATGTTCGCCGCCTGCGAGAAGGCGCTCCCCGTGGACATTGCCATCTGCACCGCAGCGGTGGCCGACTGGCAACCGATACAGGTGCTCGACCAGAAGCTAAAGAAAGAAAAAGGCAAGACGCCGCCCGACGTCAAACTCAAAGAAACGCCGGACATCCTCCTGCATCTCGGCTACCATAAATTCCATCGCCCGTCGCTGGTAGTGGGGTTCGCGGCAGAAACCGGCAATGTCATCGAGAACGCCAAGATCAAGCGCGTCAAGAAAGGCTGCGACTGGATCATCGCCAATGACGTGAGCGGCGGGCAGGTATTCGGCGCATCCGAGAATCAGGTGCATCTGGTCACCGACAGCGGCAGCGAGGCATGGCCCGCGATGCGTAAGCAGGAAGTAGCGCTGCGGCTCGTGGATCGCATCGCATCCTATTTCACCCAAACCGAGAAAGCGAAAAAAGCAGTATGACAATGGCAGACATGGCAACGGTTCATCGCATCAACGTCTACAACGCCATGGGCGTGGACGTCGTGCGCCTGCCGCACGGTGCGGACTTGCCGCTTCCCTCCTACGCTACCCCGCAGAGTGCCGGCATGGATCTGATGGCCGCCACACAGGGTGACGTCGTATTGGCCCCCGGCGCGCATACGCTGGTTCCGACCGGCCTCAGCATCGCGCTGCCCAACGGATTCGAGGCGCAGATACGCCCCCGCTCCGGGCTCGCGGCGAAGCATGCCGTGACGGTGCTCAACACCCCCGGCACGGTGGACGCCGACTATCGCGGCGAAGTGAAAGTGATCCTGATTAATCTCGGCAAGGAGTCCTTCACCATCACTCACGGCATGCGTATCGCGCAGATGGTGATCGCCCCCGTGACACAGGTGCTCTGGCAGGAAGCCGACACCCTTCCCGATACCACGCGCGGCACGGGCGGATTCGGCTCCACCGGAACCGACAAGCAATAACGGAGAGCACTGCCATGATGTATCCATCACGCAAATGCCAGCTGGCGCTCGACGCGGTACTATACATCGCCTATCACTCCGCCGCGCGTCCGGTGAGCAGCAAGGAAGTATCCGCCGCCATCGGCTTCCCGGTGCGCTACCTTGAGCAGATCATGCAGCGTCTGGTGCATGAGAACATCCTGCGCGGCGTGCGCGGCCCGCGCGGCGGCTACGTGCTGGCGAAGGATCGTCGCAAAATTTCGCTGGGCGACATCTGCGCGGTAGTGAACGATAATGACAATGAGCCGGAGCCCGTAGGTTCCCCGCTCGGCCGCGCCATATTGCGCCCCGTCTGGGAGAGTGCGGGCCATTATCTCCAGAAAGAACTCGCCTCCATCACGCTCGATGAACTCTGCCGCAAAGCGCAGGAAGTGGACAGCAAAGAACCCGGCATCGCCCAGCGTGCCGATTTCACTATTTAATACATCAGGAAAGGATCAGACCATGACCGCCACCGCAGTAAAGAACGCACAGGCCAGCACGGAACCGAAAGGTCGCGGGCGCACCTACGCCAACATCCTCGAAACCGTCGGCAATACGCCGCTGGTGCATCTCAACCGCATCGCGAAGAATGCAGGCGTGGTGGCCGACATCTACGCCAAGCTGGAATTCTTCAACCCGCTGGCTTCGGTGAAGGACCGCATCGCGCTCTCCATGGTAGAAGAAGCCGAGAAGGCCGGACAAATTAAACCCGGTAAGACCGTGCTGGTGGAACCCACCTCCGGCAACACCGGTATCGCGCTCGCTTTCGTGGCCGCCGCCAAAGGGTATCGCCTCATCCTCACCATGCCGGAAAGCATGTCGGTGGAGCGCCGCAAGATGCTGAAGCTGCTGGGTGCGGAGCTGGAATTGACCCCCGCCGAGAAAGGCATGCGCGGCTCCATCGAGAAGGCCGAGGAGATTCTCGCGAAGGACGTGAACGCCGTCATGCTCCAGCAGTTCCAGAATCCCTCCAACCCGCTCGTCCACCGCAACACCACGGCGGAAGAGATATGGAACGACACCGACGGCAAAGTGGACGTCGTCATCGCGGGCATCGGCACGGGCGGCACGCTCACCGGCTGCGGCCAGGTGTTGAAGGCGCGCAAACCCGGCGTGAAGATCATCGCCGTTGAGCCGGAGGACAGCCCCGTGCTCTCCGGCGGCAAGCCCGGCCCGCACAAGATACAAGGCATCGGCGCGGGCTTCATCCCCGACGTGCTGGAGCGCGGCATCATCGATGAGATCATCACCATCGGCAATGAAACCGCGTTCGAAACCGCACGCGCCGCCGCAAAGCTCGAAGGTATCCCCGTGGGTATCTCCAGCGGCGCCACCTTCGCCGCCGCGCTGGAAGTCGGCGCGCGTCCGGAGATGAAAGGCAAGACCATCGTGGTCATTGCTGCATCGTTCGCTGAGCGGTATCTCTCGACCGCACTGTTCACGGAGTAATCTGCCCTGCTTACCGACGACCAGCTCCGCCGCTACGCCAAGAACATCCTCCTGCCGGAGATCGGCCGGGAGGGGCAGGAGAAGCTGCTGCGTAGCAAGGTGCTGGTCGTGGGTGCAGGCGGGCTGGGCTCGCCCCTGCTCTCCTACCTCGCCGTAGGGGGCGTGGGAACATTGGGCATCATCGACCACGACCGCGTAGAACTCTCCAACCTCCAGCGCCAGATACTGCACGAGACCGCCGACATCGGCAGCCTCAAAGTGGAAAGCGCGCGCGACCGCATCGAGGAACTGAATCCGGACGTGACGGTGCACACCTACCCTGAACGCCTCACGGCAGAGAACGCGGCGGCGCTGGTGTCGCGTTACGACGTCATTGCCGACGGCAGCGACAATTTCGACACCCGCTACGCGCTGGCCGACACCTGCTACCAAGCCGGTAAACCGCTGGTATCCGCCGCCATCGCCGGATTCTCCGGGCAACTCTCCACCTTCAAGGCCTATCTGGGCGAGCCGCATCCCTGCTACCGCTGCTTCTGCCCCGAAGCACCGGAGCGCGGCCCGTCCTGCGCGATAGGCGGCGTCACGGGCGCCTTCGCGGGTGCACTGGGATCATTGCAGGCGCTTGAGGTCATCAAGGAATTGCTGGGTATCGGCAGCAGCCTGTCGGGATCCATACTGATGGTCGATGGCCTCACCGCCACCACCCGCACCCTGCGGCTGCCACGCGATCCCGCCTGCAAAACCTGCGGCGAACCCTTGCGCCATGCCGCGCGTTTGGTTAAATAAGCTGCATGAAACGCTTTCTGCATATTTCATTATTGGCGCTGGCGCTTACCCTCCCCCTCACATCGCGGGCGGATGAAGACAAGGCATTGCCCATCCCGCGCTTTGTTTCGTTCAAATCTGCGGAAGTGAACGTGCGTACCGGGCCGGGCGTGCGCTACCCCATCAAATGGACATACCTGAAAAAACACCTTCCCGTGCAGGTCGTCGATGAATTCGATAACTGGCGCAAGGTGAAGGATCATCTGGGCGAAGAGGGCTGGGTACACCAGACCATGCTCTCGGGCAAGCGCATGGTCATCATCACCGGCAGCGAGCCCGCTGCTGTGCTCCACCGTCCGGAGCAGGGCGCATCGCCTGCATTCCGTGCAGCGCCCGACGTGATGGGAGAGATCATCTCCTGCAAGCCGGACTGGTGTTATCTCAGTATCGAGGGACTGAAGGGCTGGCTGCCGAAGGACGCATTCTACGGCGTCTACGCGGACGAAGAGATCGAATAGGCGTATCGCCTACGCCGCACCGCCATTCGGCTTAACGCGCACCACGACATCCACCCCGCTCACCGTCATGCCCGATGGCGGCG
>JADZBT010000110.1 GCA_020851915.1 Alphaproteobacteria bacterium
GAGTACGTCGAGCGCGTCCCATGCGACGTCGCGCAGCATCTGCGTCAGTGCCTTGGTGACCATCGGGCCGCGCCAGACCAGCGCGCTGTTGTCATCGCCCGCGATGAGGCCGATGGACATGCACTGGATGCCATGCGAGTTCATTGGCACGAGTTTTTTGTCTTTCACTTCCGGCCTGCCGGAAAGGCCCATCATGCGCGGGATGGAGGGGCCGTAGATGTCGGCGTCGAGGATGCCCACGCGCGTTCCTGCCGCAGCCAGTGCCATGGCGATGCCCACGGTCGTGGTGGATTTTCCTACGCCGCCCTTGCCGGATGCTACCGCGATCAGGCGCTTTACGCCCGTAATAGGAACCTGTTTCCAGATATTCGCGCCACAGGCGGCGGCGGGTTGTGGAGGAGATGATGACATTTACTTGAAAATCCTTCTAAACTCACCTAACTATGGAGCCTCGGTGTAGGAACGCGCAAGCACAAAACGAACTCACGGAACAAAGATATGCCAACTCAGGGACCATGGGGCAGCGGCCCTACCGGGAATAATGGTGGCGGCGGTTTAGGAAACGGCGGTGGACGCAGGCCTCCGCGTGGCGGCGGCACGCCTCCGGGGCCGGACATAGACGATCTTATCCGCAAAGGTCAGGAACGCGTGCGCGACCTGTTTCCCGGAGGGGATGGCAATAAAAAAGGATTCTTCCTGCTGTTTCTGGTGCTGCTGCTGTTGTGGGCGAGCAGCGGTATATACCGCGTCGAGCCGGACGAGCAGGGCGTGGTGCTGCGCTTCGGCCAATATCATAATACAACGGGCCCAGGATTGCGTTACCACCTGCCGGTTCCCATCGAGGAGGTGTTGAAGCCGCGCGTCACCAGCATCAACCGCGAGGAGATCGGCTACCGGTCGCCTCCCATGGCCGGCATGAGCGAACGGCTGGAGCGTTCGATTCCCGAAGAGAGCCTGATGCTCACCGGTGACGAGAACATCATCGACATTAACTTCGAAGTGCAGTGGAAGATAAAGGACGCCAAGAATTTCCTATTCAACGTGCGTAATCCTTCGATCGCGGTGCGTAACGCCGCCGAGAGCGCGATGCGTGAAGTGATCGGCCACAGCGACATTTCCAAGGCGCTGGCCGAGGGCCGTCTGGAGATCGAGCTTGCCGCGCGCAAGCTCTTGCAGGAAACGCTCGACGCCTACGGCGCGGGTATTGAGATCGTGCTGTTGCAGATGTTGAAATCCGACCCGCCTTCAGATGTTATCGACGCCTTCCGCGACGTGCAGACGGCGAAGGCCGATCAGGAGCGCCTCATCAACGAGGCCCAATCCTATCGTAACGACATACTGCCCAAGGCTCGCGGACAGGCGGAGCAGGTGTTACAGGATGCCGATGCTTACAAGCAGCAGGTGGTGGCACATGCTCAGGGTGAGGCGGCCCGTTTCATGTCGGTCTACGAAGAGTATAAAAAGGCCAAGGACGTTACCCGCAAGCGTATGTATATCGACACGATGGAGAATATTCTGGGTGGCATGGACAAGATCATTATCGATCAGAAATCGGGCAATGGTGTCGTGCCGTATCTCCCGTTGCCGGAGTTGAAGAAGCGTTCCGAGTCCGAGCCTGAAAGCGGAGGAAACTGAGCATGAAGCTATCGCAGGGAATTATCGCGGTACTGGTAGTGGGTGCACTCATCCTGCTTTCCAGCACGTTCTACACGGTGCATCAGGTACAGCAGGCGCTGGTGCTCGAATTCGGCAAGCCGGTGGCCATCGTGCATGAGCCGGGACTGCATGCGAAGATACCGTTCATTCAGGATGTGGAATATTTCGACAACCGCCTGCTGGAATTCAACGCCGATCCCAAGGAGGTCATTGCTTCCGACCGCAAGCGGCTGATCGTGGACGCCTATGTGCGTTACCGCATCTCCGACCCGCTCAAATTCTACCAGACGGTACGCGACGAGAACGTCATGGAAAGCCGCCTGAACTCTATTCTGGAGTCGAGCCTGCGACAGGTATTAGGCGGGTATCCGCTCGACAACATCGTGTCCATCGAGCGGGCGGTCGTCATGCGTAAGGTGCGTGACATCGTCAACGCCCAGACCTCGGGCGAAAAACGCGGCATCGACGAGAAGGCGCTGAAGGAGATCCGCGCGGAAAGCGACAGCGGATTCGGCGTGGAGGTGGTGGACGTACGCATCATGCGCGCCGACCTGCCCAAGGAGAACAGTCAGGCGATCTTCCATCGCATGCAGACCGAGCGCGAGCGCGAGGCCAAAGGGTATCGTGCGGGCGGAGAGGAGGAGGCGCAGAAGATCCGCGCCACTGCCGAGAAGGATCGCACCATCATTCTGGCGAAGGCAAAGAAACAGGCGGAGATCACCCGTGGTAAGGGTGAGGCCGAAGCGACCAAGATCTTCGCGGAGGCCTTCGGATCGGACGCGGATTTCTTCGAGTTCTACCGTTCGATGCAGGCCTATCAGAAGGTGCTAAAAGGAGGGGACACCACCATGGTGTTATCCCCGGAGAGCGAGTTCATGCGCTATTTCGGAGAAACCAGACCCTAACCGCGTAATGAGGCCCGTAATGTCGATGTTGACGCGATTTGCCGTTATTGTCCTATCTGTATCCGTGTTGTTATCCGTGGAGCCTCCCGCGTACGCGGCTCCCATGCCGGAGAGCTTTGCCGACGAGGTGGATGCATTGATGCCCACGGTGGTCAATGTCTCGACCAAGCAGAAGGTCAGGAGCCGCGCAGGCATGCCGCCGGAGCTCAATATGCCGGAATTTCCTCCCGGATCGCCGTTCGAGGATTTCAACGAACTGTTCCGCCAGCTCCAGCCCTATGGCGACGGTCAGGGCGGGCCGGAGATCGAACAGGAAGCCACTTCGCTGGGGTCAGGATTCGTTATCGACCCGTCGGGTTACATCGTCACCAACAATCATGTGATCGATGGCGCGGACGAAGTGGACGTGCGCTTCAGTGACAACACGGAGCTGCCCGCAGAGATCGTCGGGCGCGATGCCAAGACCGATCTCGCATTGCTCAAGGTGAAAACCGATAAGCCGTTGAAGGCAGCGAAGTTCGGTGATTCCGATGCCGCACGCGTGGGCGACTGGATCATTGTCATCGGTAATCCGTTCGGGTTCGGCGGCACGGTGACGGCGGGTATCATCTCGGCGCGCGCACGCGACATCAACGCCGGGCCGTTCGACGATTTCCTCCAGACGGACGCTGCCATCAACCGTGGCAATTCCGGCGGCCCGATGTTCAACATGGCGGGCGAGGTCATCGGCATCAATAGCGCGATATTCTCACCGTCGGGCGGGAATGTCGGTATCGGTTTCGCCATCCCCACGTCGCTGGCGCAACCGGTCATCGAACAGTTGAAGACCATCGGCCATGCGCGCCGCGCGTGGCTGGGCGTCACCATCCAGACGGTAGGCGAGGAATTCGCCGAGAGCCTCGGGCTCGATAAACCCGGTGGCGCGTTCGTGGTGAAGGTGACTCCCGGCAGCCCGGCGGATAAGGCGGGTATCAAAGCGGGGGACATCGTACTCTCTTTCAACGGCAAGGACATCGCCGAAATGCGGAAGCTGCCGCGTATGGTGGCGGAAACCCCCATCGGCACGAAAGCGCAGGTGACCTTCTGGCGCAAGGGCGAGACGAAAAAGGCCATAGTCACATTAAGCGAGCTCAAGGAGGAAGAGCAGGCCGATGCTGAAGGAAAAGAGGCAGAGCCCAAGGCTGCCGATAATTCTTCCGCAGAGGTGCTGGGTATGGCGCTCATGCCGCTCTCGAGGGAGGTGCACGACCAGTTGCAGCTCGGTGATGACGTCACCGGCGGGCTGGTGATCACCGATATCAACCGCACCAGCAAGGCCTGGGCGCGTGGGCTTCGTCCGCACGATGTCATTATTGCGGTCAACGAAGAGCCGGTGGGCAGCATCAAGCAGCTTCGTTCGGAGTTCGAGAAGGCGAAGAAGGCCGGTCGCAAATTTGCTCTGCTGCGCGTGCAGCGTGGCCCGGATACCGCCTTCGTCACGCTGCCGACGGAGATGAAATAGGCTTTAGTCCGCTGTATCGGGAAGTTCCGGTACGCGGGCGGCTTTCTCGTGGTCGAAGCCGTATTCACGCGTCATGCGTTCCTTCACCTCATCGGATGGTTCGCCATAACCCTGCGCCAGCACTATGCCGAAATCGGCGGGAGTAAATTGCGCGCGCGGGTGCTTGCGGACATCCAGAAAACGATTCACCTTATCGAGCGGCACGGCAAGATAGCTATAGGCAGGCTGGCGGTTCGCCGCCATGCCGGAGATCAGGAACAGCGCGTGATATTCCTTGCCGATGAGGGCGGTGGTGAACCGTGGTTCAGGCATGGGTATGCTTAAAGGTCTAAGCCGGTTTCCTGTTTCCGTCCGGGCAGGTGGCCCGTGACGGTATCCTTGGCCATAGTATAGGCACTGTGCAGGAAACTATCCACTCGGGAATGGTGATCCGGGTCGAATGTCTTGCCGGTCAGGGCGTTGAACGCGAATTCGAGAAGGCTCACGGTGATGACGGCACTCCCGATCTTGCGGATGCCGTCACCGATCTTTTCAAGCGTGTGTTTTGCTCCTTCGCCCAGCTTGGTGCGCGATACCGCTTTGAAGAATCCCCCCAGCAACAGGGTAGAGCCCCAGACATAGAAACTCATGGGCGGAACGGAGGTGTCTTTTTCTCCGGCGGAGGAGAAACGGCCTTCCCGGCTTCCGGAATATTCCGGGCGGATCTTCTTTGCGAGAAGTGCCTCATCGGGCAAGCGGACGTCGAAATCCTTGAGCGTATTTTCGCCGACGGCTCTAAGAGAAGCGAATTCTTCGGGATACGATGCTTGCCACAGAAGCGCGTCTTCCCGCTTGCCGTCTGCCATGCCGTTCCATTTACCCGTTATGTAGTCATACTGGTAGGTCGCGCCGTCGCCGTCCCATACATAGAGCGGCGGTTTCATGCCTGTCATCTGGCAGTCCTCAAGCGCCGCCTGCGGGGAGAGGATAACCCCCCGGTAGGTCTTCAGAAACTCATCAAGCGTCATTTGCCCATTTGTCATAGGCTATACCCTACCCTGCAAACATTACCGTTTTGTTAAAACGGCAGAAACTAAGGAATTTTCGGTTCTAACGGCGGTTTTTCGCTATGCGGGCCGCAGCACCTCTTGCGCCCGGTAGCCCTGTGCGTAGAGCAATCCCACCAGTGAGCAGTGGTTGAGCTGGCCGGCGATAGCATCACGCACCTTGGGTTTAGCGTGGTGGGCGATGCCTAATCCTGCCGCC
>JADZBT010000111.1 GCA_020851915.1 Alphaproteobacteria bacterium
AGAAATTCATCGAATCGCAGATCGCTAAAATCGTGGAAGTGCGCGAGATGATCGACGTCAGCGGGCGCAGCATCGACCTTGAAGTGGACGGCGGTATCAACCCGGAGACCGCGAAGATCGCGGTGGAAGCGGGCGCCGACGTGCTGGTGGCGGGCTCGGCGGTGTTCAAGGGAAAAGCGGCGGATTACGCGAAGAATATCGCGGCGCTCCGGGGATAGTTCAGGATTCTGTCATCCCGGCGAAGGCCGGGATCTTATCTCTCCAGTGGTGCGCGGATACATAAGATCCCGGCCTTCGCCGGGATGGCATGAGGTAAAATGGGTTATGACACACGCACTCATCACACGGGCGGTCGCGGAACATCAGAAAGTGACAGCGGAGTTTTTCGCGGCACAGTCGGATGCACTCGCGGCGCTCGCGGCGCTGGTCACGGCGCGGCTCGCGCAGGGAAACAAGCTGCTGCTGTGCGGCAACGGCGGATCGGCGTGCGACGCGCTGCATATCGCGGCGGAATTCGTCGGGCGGTTCGTGAAGGAGCGGGCGGCGCTGCCCGCCATCGCGCTTACGGCGGATGTGGCGGCGCTCACCGCCATCGGTAATGATTACGGCTATGACCGCGTGTTCGCGCGGCAGGTGGAGGCGCATGGGAATAAGGGCGATATTCTCATCGCGATGTCCACGTCCGGCAGCAGCCCGAACGTGCTGAATGCCATCTCCGCCGCGACGGCGCGGGGGGTGACCACCGTGCTGCTCACGGGTGCAAAGGCCAAAGGCAAGGAAGATATTGCCGACCATGTGTTCATCGTGCCCAGCACCAACACCGCGCGCATTCAGGAGGTGCACATCACGGCGCTGCATCTGCTGGCCGAGATGGTGGATGCGGGGTTCTGATATTCCTCTCCCTACGGGGGAGGGAGAAATCAAATCTCCCGGCTGAACCAGAGGACGCGTCCGACGATGCGTAGCGCGCCGGCGGGGTATTCGCTGGGCGTATAGGTGGGATTATCGCAGAGGACGCGGATGGCATGGGCGCGTGGCGACGCGTATTCCAGACGCTTTGCCACCAGCGCGCCATGTTCCAGCAGCACGAAGATGCCGGGCGGGGAGGGATGCGTCTGGGTGATGTCGATCAGCACGAGATCGCGCGGGCTCAGCGTCGGCGTCATGCAGTCGCTCTGGATGTGGAACACGCGCAGTCCCGCCGCATCGGCATGCAGCCGCTCGCGCAGCCACGACTCCCGGAAATAATGCGGCTCGCGCCGGACGGTACTGAACGGAACCACCGTGTTGCCCTCGAACGACGGAACGTCCTGAAGTGCGTGGACCAGTGCATATCCCGGCACGGTGGATTGATAGCTGTCGTTGTGCGTCAGGCGGGAAAGGCTCACACCCAGCGCCTCGGCCACCTTCGCCAGCCGCACGGCGGAGGGGTTTTGCGATTTGCCGTTGAGGATGTCGTAGAGGAAGGTCGGCTTGACGTCGGCGCGGCGCGCCAGATCGATGGCGGTGATGCACTTGTCATCCATTAATGATCTCAGTCGGTGGCCTATATGCGCGACCTGTTCCATGGCGTATACGTTACTCCCGGTTACATCCGTCGTATACAACCTATTATTGTGCTTGTATACCCAATATGAACGCACAAGGTTTATGCGGCGTACAATCATTTCCGCCTGTCGTTTTTTCGGCACAGCGCGGCGAAGATTCATATATTTGTCATTTTCCATTTGGGCAAAGTGCAGGTAAAGTGTGGCGGCGCATACACGATGCCACAAGGGAGCCGGGACGTGATCACCACCCATCTGACGAAATTACTCTGCACACGCCTGTGCCACGACATCACCGGCCCCATCGGCGCGGTGAACAACGGCGCGGAGCTGATGGCCGAGGGCGGTGACCCGGATATGGCCCGGCAGGCGATGGAGCTTATCACCGGCAGCGCGAAGGAGGCGGTCAGCCGTATCCAGTTCTTCCGACAGAGCTACGGGATGGTCAAGGCCTCGGGCAATGCCGACCCGGAGGAATTGAAGCGCCTGACGGATGATTTTTTCGCCACCACCCACGCGCGCTGCGAATGGCCGCAGAACCTGTCGGACGTGGTGGTCAGCCGCGAGCAGGGGCAGTTGCTGTTCAACCTGCTCATCGTGGCGCACGGCGTGCTCATCCGTGGAGGGACGCTGACCGTGAAATGCCGCCCGGCTTCGCCCGAAGGCGTGAGCATGACAGTGTACGGCGAAGGGACGACGGTGCGGGTCGAGCCGTGGCTGGAGCAGGCCCTCGCGGGGGGTATTCCCGAAGCATTGCTCGATTCGAAATCCGTCCAGCCCTATTTCGCCGCGCAGATCGCGCGCGAGTTGGGACTGGCCATTGCGTTCCGCGCGGAAGCGTCGCGCTTTGAGCTATCCGCCGCACCGGCGAAGTGAACCGACCATAGAAAAGGATACGGCCATGGATGATCTGATCGGCGAGTTCATTGCGGAGACCAATCAGGGCCTGAAGGCACTGGATGCGCGGCTGGAGGAATTCGCGCGCAACCCGGGCGAGCCCACGCTGCTGGAAGAGGTCTATCGCATCATGCATACCATCAAGGGAACCTGTGGGTTCCTTGGGCTGATGCGCCTGGAGCAGGTGTCGCAGGCCGCCGAAACCGTGCTCGATCACGCGCAGAAAGGCCGCATCGCGCTTACGCCCGACGCCACTCCTGCCATACTCAGCGCCATCGACCGCACGCGGCAGATACTCACCCATCTGGACAAGACGGGTGCAGAACCGGCGGGCGATGACGGCGAACTTATCGCGCAGCTCGACGCCATACGTTCGGGACAGGGTTCGCCTCTGGCGGCGGTGAAGGAAGTTGCGGTGGCGGTGGATATGAATGCAGAGGCCGCTGAATTGCCGTCGCTGGTGTATGATGTGGAGCCGGTGCTGCCACCGCCGCCCTCTGCCGCACCGGTCGCGGTGATGCCGGCGCGTGTCGCGGGTGCATCCGCACGCGCGTCCGAGAAACGTATCGACTTCCTGCTGTTCCGCGCCGGGGGCGATGCGCCCAAGGCCGTGCCCTATAAGCGGGTGGCGCGCATCGAGCGCATCGACGCGGAGAAGGTCGAGCGTCCCAACGGTATCCCCATGGCGCAGAGCGGCGGCGGATTGATACGCCTGATGGCGTTCGACGGCTCCGGCGATTTCCCGTTCCCGCCGGACGGAACCTACAAGGTGATCGTCCTCCACCATGAGGGCCGCGAGGTCGGGCTGGTGGCCGATGCCGTGGACGACATCGTGGAAGTGCCGCTCAACATCACGCTCTCCCCGCGCGACGAGCGCTTTCTCGGCATCATGGAAGTGGACGGATGCACTACCGACATCGTGGACGCAGGGTATATCTGCGCGCAGGCGTCGGCTGATATTGCGCTGTCCCCGAAGGCGTACCGCATGCGTTTTGATACGCCTCCCAGTGTGCTGCTGGTCGAGGGCAGCGCCTTCATCCGCAACCTGATGGCGCCGTTCCTGTCGGCGTCCGGGTTCGAGGTCGTTACGGCCAGCAGCGGGAAAGAAGGACTCCGCAAGCTGGAGGAAACGGAAAAATTCGATCTCATCCTCTCAGACATCGAGATGCCGGTGATGGACGGGTTCGCGTTCGCCGCCG
>JADZBT010000112.1 GCA_020851915.1 Alphaproteobacteria bacterium
CCTGCGTCCCGTAGCCTTCCGTGCTTTCGATGGAAAGCATGCCGCCATGCATCTTGATGAAGCTGCGGGCCAGTGGAAGCCCAAGCCCTGCGCCGCTCTTCTTTTTGCTGAAGCTGGCATCCACCAGTTCGAAAGGTGACAATATCCGCTCGATCTTCTCGTGCGGGATGCCTACGCCCGTATCGGTAACGGTGATCAGGAGGTCGCCGGCGGAGGTCAGGGTGGATTTCACCACCACCGTGCCGTGTTCCGGCGTGAATTTTATGGCGTTCGACAATATGTGGGATATGGCCTGACGGAATTTCGCCGGATCCACCCGCGCCATGAGCGGTTGCTCGAATAGCTGGGTCTTTACGGGAACCCTCCCGCGCAACGCCTGGCCGAACTGAAGCTCTATCGCCTGCTTGACCAGCGGCGCGATGTCGACGTCCTCCTCGCGCAGGAATGCCTCGCCGTGCTCGATGCTCGACGCCTCCAGCACATTGTTGATGATGCCCAGCAGCGCGTGGCCGCTTTCGTAAATGTCATTGAGGTATTCGAGGTAGGTGGGGTTGTATACCGGGCCGCCCATCTCGTTACGCATGAACTCCGAAAAGCCAATGATGGCATTGAGCGGCGTGCGTAGCTCATGGCTCATGTTGGAGAGGAACTCCGCGCGCGACCGGTTGGCAAGCTCGGTGGCCAGCTGTGCCTTGTGCAGTTGCTCCTGCGTGTGCTTGTGGTCGGTGATATCGCGCGAGATATTGACGAAACGACTGGAATCCGTGCCGGAATCCACGTCATGCCGCACGGTGATGTCCGCCTCGTGCCAGTGCCAGCGGCCATCTGCGTGCAGCAGACGGTACTCCAGCGTACTGTTGCGGTCGGAGACAACATCGTGCGCGGGGCCGCCCTGTTCGATATAGGCGGCGCGGGAGAACGCCGCGCGATCCTCCGGATGGACGAAATGCAGGAAAGAGCGGCCAATGCATTCTTCCTGATCGTAGCCCGTAAGCCGTTTCCAGTTGGTGGAGAGGTAGTTGCACATCCCGCGATTGTCGAGGATGCACATGGTATTGCTACCCGCCGAGAGCAGGCGGTTGAAGGCTTCCTCGATGTAGGCCAGCCCGTTCTCGCCGCTGATCTGATCCTGCGATTCCGGCTGCGTGGTTGCCATCAGCAATATGCCGCGCGATCTGCCCTGTTCGTCCGCGATGGGAACGAGGTTGCCGGTGAGGATATGCACGCCGGTATCGGTGTAGAGCGTTTCCTCGAAATGCAGCCGTCCCGCCTGCTGAAGGCACAGCGCCAGATGCTGCTTGAGTACCGTACAGGTGCGCGGCTCGAACAGCTGTTGGATGTTGTATCCCTCGAGTTCTTCGCGGCTATAGCCTGTGAGGTCGCAGAACAGCGTGTTGCAGCTGGAAATGACAAATTGTCCCTGTCCGGCGCGGGAAAATATGGCGAATACGCCGATATTGTTTTCATGCACGGCATGCAATGCCTCCGCATAGGCATCGCCGGTAAGAGAGGGTAATTCCGGAGCGATCGTTTCGGAGGCTTCTTCCAGTTCCATGGACATGATCTTCAGCATGATTTTTACATCTCAGGCACATTCGCCCGTCCGCCCGATGGCGGAAGGCGTATACCCCGTCCGAAACGCACTCTACCACAATATCTGGTATTGCCAACCACAAAAAACATCACCCATAGTTTTTTCGGAGTTGATTTTTGCAGAGGTGCGGCTTGATTGCGCGGTGGCTTCGGGTATAGTGCTCGGCCTGTATGAAGGCCGAAGGGAAAACAATGCGCGCGACGACTTCTCCGATGGGTTCCGTGAACTGGATCGGCCTCTGGACGCTCTATCGCCGCGAGGTATGGCGCTTCCTGAAGGTGTGGAATCAGACCGTCGTTGCGCCGGTGGTGACGACGCTGCTGTTCCTCGCCATCTTCATGCTTGCGATGGGCGGCGAGCATCGCGTGGTGGAGGGGATGCCGTTCCATGATTTCATCGCGCCGGGGCTGATTATGATGGCGGTGGTGCAGAACGCCTTTGCCAACAGCTCGTCCTCGCTCATGCTGTCGAAAATACAGGGAACCATCATTGATATCCTTATGCCGCCGTTGTCGGCGGGGGAGCTGACCCTCGCCATTGTCATGGGCGGGGTGACGCGCGGAGTGTTCGTGGGGGTCGCCGTGTCGCTTGCGGTGCATGTCTTCGTGCCACTTCAGGTACATGACTGGGGGCTGGTGCTGTTCTACATGATCGCGTCATCGATGATGCTCTCGCTGCTGGGATTGGTGGGGGGGATCTGGGCGCAGACCTTCGACCAGATGTCGGCCATCACCAACTATGTCGTTACACCGCTGGCGTTCCTCTCGGGAACTTTCTATTCGGTGAAGGATCTGCCCGGCATCTGGCACTCCATCAGTCAGGCGGATCCGTTCTTCTATATGATCGACGGGTTCCGCTATGCGCTCACCGGATATACTGACGGGCACATCGGGCTAGGCATCGTGGTGATGCTTGGCATGAACCTCGTGCTGTGGGCGGTTGCACATACCGTTATCGCCAAGGGATATGGGCTGAAAAATTAGAGGGTTTGCCCTTCAACAGGAATGTTGACTTATGGGGACATAGCCCATACTCTCCCGCTCATTTTCGCGAAACTGCCATGAAGAAAGCGAGGGCGCGCCGTGATCTCTACCGTGTTGCCGATCTATAGCCGTACCGAGTTCGCCATTGAGCGCGGCGAGGGGGTGTATCTGTTCGATACCGAGGGCAAAAAGTACCTCGATTTCGCGGCGGGCATTGCGGTGAATTCGCTCGGCCATTGCCATCCACATCTTGTGGCAGCGCTTCAGAAGCAGGCGGCAACCCTCTGGCATACCTCGAATATGTACCGGCTTCCCGGGCAGGAAAGCTTTGCTGACCGACTGGTGAAGCATACCTTCGCCGATACGGTGTTCTTCTGCAATTCCGGCGCTGAGGCGACCGAGTGCGCCATCAAGATGGTGCGTAAGTACCATGACGAAACGGAGAACCCGGATAAGTTCCATATCATCTGCATCGAAGGCTCGTTCCACGGGCGGACGCTGACCACCATCTCTGCCAGCGGAAAAGAGAAGATTATGAAGGGCTTCGAGCCCGCAGTTGAAGGGTTCCGCCAAGTGCCGTTCAACGATCTGGATGCCATGAAGGCCGCTATCACGGATAAGACTGCGGCCATCATGTTCGAAACCATCATGGGCGAGGGCGGCATCAAGGTATCGTCGCCGGAATATCTCCGCGCAGTGCGTAAGTTGTGCGACGAGCGCGGCCTGCTGCTGGTGCTGGACGAGGTTCAGTGCGGCGTGGGGCGCACGGGACAGTTCTTTGCGTTCGAGGCGGCGGGTATCACGCCGGACATCGTCGCGGTCGCCAAGGGCATCGGCAGCGGCTTCCCGCTGGGCGTGTGTCTGGCCACGGAGAAAGTGGGAAAAACGATGACCGCCGGCTCGCATGGAACCACCTATGGCGGCAACCCGCTCGCCATGGCGGTGGGCAATGCGGTGCTCGACATCGTGCTGGCCGACGGCTTCATGGCGCATGTGACGGAAATGGGAACGCTGCTCAAGTCCGAACTGGAGAAGCTGGTAAAGAAATATCCGGCAGTACTCAAGGAAGTGCGCGGGGTGGGGCTGATACTGGGATTGGTCACCGTGGTGGATAACATGGAGATGGTGAAGCGTATGCGCGCAGCGGGGCTGCTGAGCGTCGGCGGTGGCGAGAACGTCATTCGCATCCTGCCGCCGCTGATCATCGAGAAGGCGCATATCAATGAGGCCATTGCGCTGCTGGAAACGGTTTGCAAAGGATATGCGACATGACGGATCTCAGGCATTTTATCGACATCTCCAAGCTGCGCGCCGAGACACTCGCCTTAATATTTAAGGAGAGCGCCGAGTTGAAGCGCAGGCTGAAGGCCGGCGAGGTCTACCATCCGCTGGCGAATAAGCATGTGGCGATGCTGTTCGAGAAAAGCTCTACCCGTACGCGCGTATCATTCGAGGTAGGCATCCACCAGCTGGGCGCGCAGGCAAGTATCCTCACCCGTGAGAATTCGCAGATCGGGCGCGGCGAATCCCCGGCGGATACCGCGCGCACGCTCTCGCGTTATGTGGACGCCATTATGATCCGCTGCTACGCGCACGACATGATACTGGAGATGGCTGAGTATGGCTCCGTTCCGGTCATCAATGGCTTGAGCGACTTCAGCCATCCCTGTCAGGTGATGACGGATATATTCACCTACGAGGAACATCGCGGTTCTATCAAGGGCAAGACGGTGGCGTGGATCGGCGACGGTAACAATATGTCGGTGTCGTGGGTGCATGCGGCGGTGAAGCTGGGCTTTACGCTCAAGCTCTCCTGCCCGGAGAATTTCGGCCCCTACAAGCATGTGCTCGACTGGGCGAACGACCAGAGCAAGGGTGCGGTGATCGAGTGCAAGACGCCACAGGAAGCCGTGGAGGGCGCGGATCTCGTCAATACCGATACGTGGATATCCATGCACGATCAGGACACGCCGCTGCGTAACCGCATCTTCCGTCCCTACCAGGTGAACGAGGTGCTGATGGCGCTGGCTAAAAAAGACGCGCTGTTCATGCATTGCCTGCCCGCCAAGCGCGGTGAGGAAGTGACCGAGGCGGTGCTCGACGGCCCGCAGTCGGTGATATGGGACGAGGCTGAGAACCGACTGCATGTGCAGAAGGCGATCATGCTCTGGTGCATGAAGGTCATTTGAGCGGCGCATGGCATCGAAAAAACCACCCAAATCCGATAAGAAGCCGGCGGCAAAGGCGGATAAGAAGCCCGCGAAGCGCGAGAAGCGCCACGAGGACATCATCCTGCCGTTCATGCTGGAGGAGTCGTCGCTGCGTGGGCGCGCGGTGCGGCTGGGCAAGGGGGTCGATACCATCCTCACGCGCCATAACTACCCCGAGCCGGTGTCGCGTCTGCTGGGCGAGATGCTGGTGCTGACCTCGATGCTCGCCAATACGCTCAAGTTCGATGGTATATTCACCGCGCAGGTGAACGGCGACGGGCCGGTGCGCTTCATCGTGGTGGATTCGGTGGCGGACGGGCATCTGCGCGGCTATGCGGCCATCGAGGAGGACGCGCCGGAATTCCATGTCAGCAACGATGCCGATGCGCTCACCATGCGCGACCTGCTGGGCAAAGGATATCTGGCCATCACGGTAGACCAGAATGCACAGGCCGAACGCTATCAGGGTATCGTGGAGCTGACCGGCGATACGCTGTCGGAAAGCGTGATGGAGTATTTCCGCCAGTCGGAGCAGATCGACGTGGCGCTCTCGGTGGCGGTGGGCAAGAGCCGTGAGGGCGGACGCAAAGGCGACAGCTGGGAAGCGGGCGGTATCATGCTGCAATGCATGCCGGAGCAGCGCAAGGGCGATGACGTGCTGTTCCTCGATTTCAATGCCGACAGCGCGCTGATGTATGGCCGCGAGGAATGGAATCGCGCGAAGATCCTGCTACGCAGCGTCACGAAATACGAATTGCTCGACCCGTTCCTGCCTATGCCGGAGCTGCTGTATCGGCTGTTCAACGAGGAAGGCGTACGGGTCTATGAGCCGTCCACATTGCACGCCAAATGCCGCTGTTCCCGCGAGCGCGTGGAGCGGGTGCTGAAAACCCTGCCGCGCGATGACCTTGGCGATATGCTCGTCGAGGGCAAGATCACGGTTACCTGCCAGTTCTGCAATAAGGACGAGCTATTCACCGAGGCGCAGGTGAAGGCGCTGATGGGGGAGTGAGTAAACAGTTTCAGGCCTGAAAGTGAAAAAGGCTCCTGCGTCCAGCAAGAGCCTTTTTCTACGAAAAATACGTCACCACCCACCATATAAGGATGGGGGCCAGGATAAAAATCCCTTTGGTCATGGCTTCATCGGCCATTTCCCAAGAGGATTTTCCCTGAAGTCTGGCAAAGGGAGAGAGATAGATACTCAGTATGTATCCCATTCCCACCATGAAGAAAACGCACTCCACCGCGAACGGTAAAGATACGGTTCTTTCCCGATCCTGATAGTACATCAGGATTTGCCAAACCAGAATTAGCACTTCTCCCAGTGCTAGATAGGGGGCCGTGATTTTCATCAGCAGCCATAGAATTCTTTGCATTCATCCTCCGGATGAAAAAATTTTTCTTCATCGCTGTACAGGATGTCAGTGTCTGCCGCTCAAGATCGCTCTTGAGTCAGTGAAACATAATCTGAAAAGGCGGAGCAAAGACTCGACCTGTACATAAAAATGAAGAAAGTCCGTTGATTATACGGGGAATCTATTGCTGTTTTATGACAGGGGGGCTCTGGTTAATCTGGCGTATTTACAGTGCCTTATACCGCAATACCGCCGTCGCTGCCATGATGGCGTGCTGGATATTGTCGCAGCGGATGGTGTTGTCGGTGATGGTGGTGCGTACGCCGCCCAGCGCGCGCGGGGCGTTACGCATGTACCACGCGTTCGAATCGCGTACCTGTAATTGCAGCAGCGAACGCAATCCCAGCTTGATGGTTTTGCGGTAGGCTTCCGCGCGCTTGGTATCTCCCTTGCGTTGCGCGAGGTCGTAGGCGTAGGCCAGCCCCTCGGTGTAGACGGCGGTGGAGGAGGCATGCGGCGGGCCATAGCCCGGACATTCCGGCACATAATAATGGCCGACCGCGTCGGGGTTGGCGGCATCTTCCTTTAACTGGCAGCGGATGAGGTGGTCGTTCATCTCGAAGATATGCTTCACATACTCCTCGTCCTTGGTCAGGTCATAGAGCCAGTAATAGGCTTGTGTATGCCATGGGATGAAGGCGGTGTTGCGGTCGAGGTCGTTCCGCCAGTATCCCATGTAATATTCCGCATATTTCTTGAGGTCGGCGGGCTTCATATCCACTGTACCTTCCTTGATGCCCAGCGCCAGCGCCAGCAGCGACTCGCCGGGGTAGAAGGCCTGATTGTCGTTGAGTTCCGCAGGCACAAACCAGGTACGCATGCTGCCATCATCGCGCATTTGTTTCCGGATGCCACGGATGGTCAGGTCATACTCCTTGGAAAATCGGGCGCGCTCGTCGGGGATGGCGTTGAGCGCCAGCGCCGCCACCGCGTTCGTGCCAAGCTTCGCCTTGTTCTCCTCGAGATAATAGGCGTAGGCGTTGGGGAAGGGGATCACGTGGAGGAAATGGTCGATGTTGTAGCGCGCGTTGCGCTGCCACGCCTCTTTCAGCCAATTCCCGCCGCCATGCAGGAACAGTTCGGCCATGGCGTGGGTGGTCATCCACTGGCGGATGAGGTTGTTGGACTGGGAATATTCGTCTTTCGACGGCCAGTATTTATATTCCATCCGCCCATCTTCATGCAGATTGGCACGCAGCCAGCCTTCCGTGCCGGAGAGGAATTGCTCCAGCGCCTCCGGGGTGACGTCTTCAAGCGGCCACACCGTATCGCCACGGAATAGTGCCCTCGGTTTTGCGCCGTCGGAAGATTGCAGCAGGTGCACGGTATCGAAGCGCGTCAGCTTCGCCTTGCCGGTGAGGAGATCGTCGGGCGTGCAGCCGATGCCTTCCAGCTCTATTTCTATCATTTTGCCCGGTTTGCGGTTCTTCACCAGCCAGCGGGAATTGGGGAGGAGCGCGCTGCGCTTGGCGCATTGCAGGAATATGCCGTCCCGGCCCGGCCTGAGGAAGTCGCGTACCGGCTCCGGTGCGCGGTAGGGCGTGGGATTATAAAAGAGGGTCAGCGATACGGTGAGTTTTGAATCGTCAGGGGAAAAAGATACGCCGGTCAAGGGGGATACTTTTTCTACCGCTTTACGCAGATTCTGTTCCGGCGTGCCTCCACGCGCGTGGCCCGATGCCACCCGGCGGCCATCCTTATAGAACTCGATATGGATGGGATAGCCCAATGCCTTGGGCACGGACGCGAGAGATGCGTCTTTCTCACGGAGCAAACCACGAATATTCTCGAATGCCTGCATCTGTTCGGCAGAAGAAAGGGCCGGTTTCTGCGTATATGGAGCAAATTGCTCACCTGCCAGCGTGCGGCCTGTGCCGATGCTCGCCAGAACCAATACCAGAGGAAGCATGAGCGGCAGGAACGAGGGGTTCATCAGGGTATCCTTATCAATCTGCCACCCGGCGATCTTCGTCGCGGTGGGCTTCATCGATTTCCGTGGGATCCTCGTGGATGATGACCTCCCCGCCGGGAAAGAGCTTCACGAGCTCGGCATGGATGTCTTCCACCACGTTATGGGCGTCGAAGAGGGTGGTTTCTCCATCCATTTCAAGATGAAACTGGATGAACGGCGTAATACCCGAACGGCGCGTTCGGAGCGCGTGGATACCCTTTGCGCCCGGATTCTTCAATACGGTCTGGATGATCTTCTCACGATCTTCGTCGCTGAACTCACGATCCATCAGGTGTTGGAACGCCTTGGTGGCAATCTGCCAGGCGTTGTAAAGGATATAGCCCGAGATGAGCAGGGCGGTGATGGGGTCGGCCAACTGCCAGCCCAGCGTGCTTTCCATCACCAGTGAGGCGATGACGGCGGAATTCACTAGCACGTCGCCCACATAATGCAGCGAATCGGAATGGATGGCGGTCGAGTTGGTACGGCGGATGACATAATGCTGGAACAGCACCAGTGCCAACGTGAGCAGGATGGATACAGCCATTACGGCGATACCTATGGTGCCGTGATCGATCGGGCGGGGATTCAGGAAGCGGCCAATGGCCTCGAACCCGATGAACAGGGCCGATCCCGTGATGAAGGCCGCCTGCGCGAATGAGGCGACATCCTCGGCCTTGCCATGCCCGAAGCGGTGTTCCGCATCCGGCGGCTGGAGGGAGTAGCGCACTGCCACGAAAATGA
>JADZBT010000113.1 GCA_020851915.1 Alphaproteobacteria bacterium
AACCAATCATCGGAAGGGCTTCCATACATTACGTCATTCCCCTGATTCCCGTAGGCATGGCTGCCGCTTATGTGGGCGTAGATAGTATCGTTTCCTAAACCGCCATATGTTACGCTAAGACGCGGAACATACATCACATCATCATTTTCTGTTCCAGCAAGGTTTTCGCGTAAAACTGGCATAATACTCCCTAAGTCGATGACTAATTACACCTCCAGCAACAACCGCTGCGGGTCTTCGACGTATTGCTTCACGGTCTTGAGGAAGGTGACCGATTCGCGGCCGTCGATGATGCGGTGATCGTAGGAGAGCGCGATGTACATCATCGGGCGGATGACGATCTGGTCGTTCACTACCACCGGGCGCTTGACGATGTTATGCAGGCCCAGAATGCCCGACTGCGGCGGGTTGATGATGGGGGTCGCAAGCAGCGAGCCGTAGACGCCGCCGTTGGAGATGGTGAAGGTTCCGCCGGAGAGTTCGTCCATCGAGAGCGCGCCGTCGCGGGCCTTCTTGGCGAGGCGGTTGATCTCGGACTCGACCCCGGCGAAGCCAAGGCGATCCGCGTCGCGCACCACGGGAACCACGAGGCCGCTTTCCGTGCCGACGGCCACGCCGATGTCGTAGTAGTTCTTGTAGACGATGTCCGTGCCGTCGATCTGTGCGTTGACCTCGGGGATCTGCTTGAGTGCCGCGACCGCTGCCTTCACGAAGAAGGACATGAACCCCAGACGCACGCCGTATTTCTCCTCGAAGGCTTCTTTGGTGCTGTTACGCAGCGCCATCGCCGCCGACATATCCACCTCGTTGAAGGTGGTGAGGATCGCGGCGGTGTTCTGCGACTCCTTGAGGCGCTTGGCGATGACCTGGCGCAGCTTCGACATGCGGACGCGCTCCTCGCGCGGGCCAGCGGCAACAGGAGCCGCTGCGGCGGCTGCGCCGCCCTTTTCCACGAAGCTGATGACGTCGCCCTTGGTGAGGCGGCCATCCTTGCCGGTTCCCGATACCTGCGCGGGATTCACGCCGGTTTCGGCCAGCATCTTGCGTACCGCCGGGCCGCTGTTCGCTGCCGTGGCGACCATGCCGCCCGCAGCGGCCTGCTGCACGACGGGAGCTGCGGCCGGAGCCGCCACTGCCGCGACCGGAGCGGCCACAGGGGCGGATTTTGCACCCGCCGCGCCTTCTTTTATCTTGCCCAGCACTGCGCCGACGGCGACCGTTGCACCCGCTTTCGCCACGATCTCTTCGAGCATGCCAGCCGCAGTAGCGTTCACTTCGAGCGTTACTTTATCGGTTTCGAGCTCCAGAAGGGGCTCATCCAGCGCCACCGCGTCCCCCGGGTTCTTGAACCACTTGGCGACAATGGCCTCCGATACCGATTCGCCCAGCGCGGGCACTACGATGTTGGTCGTCATGGGTGTAGTCTCCTTTTTCAGAATCTTGTTAGACAACCTTCTTCAGGCTGCCCTGTTTCGATGATGCGAGCGCGGCGTCGATGACCTCTTTCTGCTGGCGCTGGTGCAGCACCATGTAGCCGCTGGCCGGCGCCGACGCAGCCGCGCGGCCGACATAGATCAGGCGGCGCTGCTCGATGCCTTTGCTCTCCATCGATTCCTCGATGAGCGGGGCGATGAAGCTCCACGGGCCGTCGTTCTTGGTCTCTTCCTGACACCAGACGAATTCGGCGTTGGGATAACGCGCCAGCTCCTGCTCGATCTCGGCAGCCGGGTAGGGATAGAGCTGCTCGACGCGCACGAGGGCGATGTCGGAGATCTTTTTCTCACGGCGCGCTTCGAGCAGGTCGTAATAGATCTTGCCCCAGCTGAACACCACGCGGCGCACCTTCTTGGTTGCCACCAGCTCGTCGGTCTCCGGGATGACGCGCTGGAAGTTCGTGCCCTTCTCGAAATCCTTGAGGCTCGATACGGCCAGCTTATGGCGCAGCAGCGACTTCGGCGTGAACACGATAAGGGGTTTACGGAAATCGCGGTGCAGCTGACGGCGCAGCACGTGGAAGAAATTGGCCGGAGTGGTACAATTCACCACCTGCATATTGTCTTCCGCGCAGAGGCTCAAGTAACGCTCCGGGCGCGCCGAGCTGTGCTCGGGGCCCTGGCCCTCATGGCCGTGCGGCAGCAGCAGGGTGACGCCGCTCATACGCAGCCATTTGCTCTCGCCCGAGGAGATGAACTGGTCGAGTATCACCTGCGCGCCGTTGGCGAAATCGCCGAACTGCGCTTCCCACATCACGAGCGCGTTGGGATTCGCGAGGCTGTAGCCGTACTCGAAACCCATCACCGCGAATTCCGAGAGGTTACTGTTGATGACCTCGAAATACGCCTGATCGTCGGCGATGTGATTGAGCGAGCGATAGCGTTGCTCGGTGGTCTGATCGACCAGCTCCGAGTGACGGTGCGAGAACGTGCCACGGATGCAATCCTGACCGGACAGGCGCACATGGTAGCCCTCTTTCAGCAGCGTGCCGAAGGCGAGCGCCTCGCCCATGCCCCAGTCGATACCTTCGCCGGATTCTATCATGTTGCGACGCTGCTCCAGCAGGCGCACCAGCTTGGGGTTCACGTCGAAATCCTTCGGCAGACGGGCGATGGCCTGTCCTACCTCCTCAAGCGCCGCGCGCGCGACGCCGGTATTGCCGGCCTCGTGCTCGCCCTTGGGCTTCTTGAAGCCCGACCACTGGCCTTCCAGCCAGTCGGCGGTGTTGGAGGAATAATTCTTCGACGCCGCATACTGCTCCTCGAAGAATTTCTTGAAGCTCGCATAAAGCTCGTCGACATGCGCCTGCGTCACCGTGCCCTCAGCCACCAGCTTCTCGCCGTAGATGATCGCCGGAAGCTTGTGCTCCTTGATGGCCTTGTACATGAGCGGCTGCGTGAACATCGGCTCGTCGCTCTCGTTATGGCCGTATTTGCGGTAACAGAACACGTCCACCACCACGTCACGCTTGAAGAGCTGACGGAACTGCGCCGCCAGCTTGCACACATAGACCACCGCCTCCGGGTCGTCGCCGTTGACGTGGAAGATGGGCGCCTGCACGCCCTTCGCCACGTCGGACGGATAGGGCGTCGAGCGCGAATCCTTGGGCGCCGTGGTGAAGCCGATCTGGTTGTTCACGATGATATGGATGGAGCCGCCGGTCTTGTAGCCGTTGAGCTCGACGAGCGCCAGCGTTTCCGCCACGAGGCCCTGTCCTGCGAAGGCCGCGTCGCCATGCAGCAGCACGCCCATGGTGCTCGCGCGCTCCTTGGTGTCGTTCTTGAGGCGCTGCTTGGCGCGCACTTTGCCCGCCACCACCGGATTCACCGCTTCGAGATGCGACGGGTTCGCGGTGAGCGACAGGTGTACCTCTCTGCCGTTCGCGAATGTGCGGTCGGTCGATACGCCCAGATGGTACTTCACGTCACCCGACGCGCCCAGCCATTCGGGGTGATCCATATTTCCGTGGAACACCGAGAGCAATTCCACATAGGGCTTGCCCATCACGGTGGTGAGCACGTTCATGCGCCCGCGATGCGGCATGCCGATGACGATCTCCTTCACGCCCAGCCGCGCGGCCTCCATGATGACCATCTCCAGGCCGGGAACCATGCTGTCGCCGCCCTGCACCGAGAAACGCTTGGTCGCGGAGAACTTCAGTTGCAGGAACTGCTCGAACGCCTCCACCTCGACGAGATCCTTGAGGATCTCTTTTTTCTCTTCGGCGTTGAACTCGAACTGGCCGTGCTTGCCCTCGATCTCTTTCTGGAGCCAGGATTTCTGCGCCGGATCCTGCAGGTGCATGAACTCCACGCCGATGGTGCGGCAGTAGGTCTGACGCAGGATACGCACGATCTCGCGTAAGGGAGCGACCTCCATCCCCAACACGCCGTTGAGGAAGATCGGCCGGTCGTAATCCGCACTGGTGAAACCGTAGGAGGCGGGATCCAGTTCCTCGTGGATGGGGCGCTCATCCGGCGCGCCGAGGCGCAGCGGGTCGAGATTCGCCGCCAGATGCCCGCGCACGCGGTAGGCGCGCACCAGCATCAGGGCGCGCACGCTGTAGCGCGCTTCCTCTTTCAGCGCGTCCTCGCTGAATCCGCCACCGGAGGCGGGTTTTTTCGCTTTCGCGGCGGCCTTATCCTCCGCCGATATGCGGCCGATCACGCCGCTTGCGCGCGGGGCCCACGAGGCGCCCTGCACCTGCGCGAACGCGGTCGCGTAATCATCGCCCAGCTCCGCGAACAGCGTGCGCCAGCTCGCATCCACCGAGTTGGGATCGTTCAGGTAACGGGCATACGCCTCGTCTGCAAATACGCCATTGCCCGCGAACAGGCCGGAGGTGACATCGAATTCGGAGTGGTTTGACATGGTGTTTCAATGCTGCGATTGACTAGGGTTACACACAAAATTTACAATTACAGTTTTCTGGCAAGAGCGGCTCTCTCGCATATCGAGCCCGACAATCGACCGCTCAGACCTCTCTATTCGCGCCGGAAATCGCCGCAGCCACTGTGCCCAGCAATTCATCAATATGCACAGGCTTGGTAAGCACCCCGACAAGTCCGGGCAATGTCCGGGCCTCCAGAAGTTTTCGCGCCGTATCCACATGCCCCCCCACTGAATCGTCGGCGGAGAGTAACACGGAGTTCAGCCCCACCTTGCTCAGTGACTGGATGACGGCTTTGAATTCTCCGTTCAGCCCATCAACTATGGCGAGATCAACATCCTTCAGCGCGCCTTCGCGCTTGAACCTGTCCGCCATCTCTGGGCCGTCCGCCGCAATAACGGAATGCCCGCCGATGCCCAAGACTTTTGTGAGCAATTCCCGCACCTCAAGCTCGTCATCCACTATCAGTATCTTCGCCACGAGACACCCTCTCCGGTATTACGCCGTCTTCAACACTTTTGTCATGGTCGCGCCGATGCGGGCGGGGGAATCCGCTACGACGATGCCGGCGCTTTTCATGGCTTCGATCTTGCTCTCCGCGCCGCCGGAGCCGCCGGAGATGATCGCGCCCGCATGGCCCATGCGCTTGCCCGGGGGGGCCGTGCGCCCGGCGATGAAGCCGACCATCGGTTTTTTCTTCTTATGCGACTTGAGGAATTCCGCAGCCTCTTCCTCCGCCGATCCGCCGATCTCGCCGATCATCACGATGGCCTGCGTTTCGTCGTCGGCGAGGAACAGTTTCAGGCAGTCGATGAAATTCGTGCCGTTGACGGGGTCGCCGCCGATGCCGATGCAGGAGGACTGCCCCAGACCCTGTGCGGTGGTCTGGCCGACCGCCTCGTAGGTGAGTGTGCCGGAGCGCGACACGATGCCGATGGCGCCTTTTTTATGGATGTGCCCCGGCATGATGCCGATCTTGCACTCGCCCGGCGTGATGACGCCCGGGCAGTTCGGCCCGATGAGCCGCGTCTTCGAGCCCGACAGCGCGCGCTTCACCTTCACCATGTCGAGCACCGGGATGCCCTCGGTGATGCAGATGGCAAGCTCTACGCCTGCGTCGATCGCTTCCAGGATCGCATCCGCCGCAAAGGCGGGCGGGACGTAAATCACGGACGCATTTGCGCCGGTCTTCTTCACGGCTTCATCCACGGTATCGAATACCGGGAGGCCCAGATGCGAGCTGCCGCCCTTGCCGGGGGTCACGCCGCCGACCATTTTCGTGCCGTAGGCGATCGCCTGCTCGGAATGATAGGTCCCCTCGCGGCCCGTGAAGCCCTGGCAGATGACCTTGGTGTTTTTGTTTACGAGTACGGACATTATGCAGCCTTCCGTTTAACAGAATTCACAATTTTCTCGGCGGCGTCGTCGAGGTTGTCGGCGGCCTTGATGGGCAGGCCGGACTTGGCGAGTATCTGCTTGCCGAGATCGACGTTGGTTCCTTCCAGACGCACCACCAGCGGCACGTCGAGGCTCACCTCGCGTGCGGCCGCGACGATGCCTTCCGCGATCACGTCGCAACGCATGATGCCGCCGAAGATGTTCACCAGAATGCCCTCGACGTTGGAATCCGACAGGATCAGCTTGAAGGCTTCCGTCACCTTCTCCTTATTCGCGCCGCCGCCGACATCGAGGAAGTTGGCGGGGCTGCCGCCATAGAGCTTGATGATGTCCATGGTGGCCATGGCAAGGCCTGCGCCGTTCACCATGCAGCCGATATTGCCGTCCATCTTGATGTAGCTGAGGTCGAACTTCTTGGCACGACGCTCCAGCGGATCCTCTTCGTCCTCGTCGCGCAGGTCGAGCACGCGCTTCTGGCGGTAGAGAGCGTTGTCGTCGAAGTTGAATTTCGCATCGAGCGTGATGATGGTATCCTGCTTGGTGATGACCAGCGGGTTGATCTCGAGCTGGCTCGCATCGGTGTCGATGAAGGCATTGTACAGCGACTGCACCATCTTGCCGAACGCATTGTGCAGCTCTTTCTTGATGCCCATACCGTAGGCGAGCTGGCGGATATTGAAGCCTTGCAGCCCCGCCGCCGGTTCGATGGTGGTGGTGACGATCTTCTCCGGCGATTTATGTGCCACTTCCTCGATGTCCATGCCGCCCTCGGACGAACCCATGAACGCGATGCGGCTGGTCGCGCGATCGACCACGGCGCTCAAATAGAGTTCTTCAGCGATGTCGCTGCCTTCCTCGATGTAGACGCGCTTGACCTCTTTGCCCTCGGGGCCGGTCTGCGGGGTGACGAGCGTCATGCCGATCATGGCCTTGGCGTATTCGCGCACTTCGTCGAGGCTGCGCGCGAGCTTCACGCCGCCCGCCTTGCCGCGCCCGCCGGCGTGGATCTGGGCCTTCACCACCCAGAGCTTGCCGCCCAGCGTCTTGGCCGCTTCTTCTGCTTCTTTTGCCGTGTAGGCCACATGGCCGCGCGGAACCGCAACGCCGTAATCGGCAAGCACCGCTTTCGCCTGGTATTCATGGATATGCATGGATCGCTATCCTATCCTGTTGTTATATAATAAAGAAATCCCGAGGGCGCGCCGCCATACGACGGGCGGCGGTAAAAACCCACGCTCTACATAGCATAGCAAAACCGCAATGCAAGAAAATCTGCCATGAAAACAAGGATTTTTAATGAGTCTAAAACAAGCTGTTCCGCATGGGCGACAGCGCGAGCAGAGGTTATCCGACCTGCTTGTGCATCCCTTGCGTATAATCGAGCCGTCCCTGCGGTGTATGGGCGGGATCGAGGGGGATGGCGCGCAGAATCGCATCGCGGAGCGATTCCAGTGCCTCCGTTTCAGACGCCGCACTCGCCTTCGCGCACTCGGACGGCGTGGCGAGGCGTCCGGGGAGCCGCAACTCCGGATGAGTGTCCATGTAACGCTCATACAGCCGCTCCTCCACGAAGAAGCGTACCAGTTGAGGATCGAGAGAGGCCTTATCTCTGGCAGTTGGGCGGGTGGCGGCATCGCGCAGAAATTCCAGCGCATTGAACACGGAATAGCCGTTCCGGAATTCTTCTTTCCGGAAAGCGCGCGGCCCGGTCATCGCCTCGAACATGTCCGACAGCGTGATCGTCTGGGACAGCCAGAGGCGCTCTTCGGGCGGCATGCTTCCGAAGGGGGGGCGGCCGTCGAGGTGGTGGTCGGCGGCGAGCAGCGCGTCCTTACGCATGGCATCCACGGGGAAAGAAAGGATGCGGAGCGAGAATTCCGGATGCGCCTGGTTACGGATAACGAACCCCGCATCCTGCCCCAGCTCCGGCAGAAACGGGATCTCGCCCTGCCGGTGAAACATCTTGCCGAGGTCATGCACGCGCGCGAGGGATTTGATGAGCCGGACGCCTTCGTCACCCAGCGTGACGTGCCGGAACGGCCCCGTGGTGGCGGCATCCAGCGCGCGCAGCACGATCTCCGCCAGCTCCGGTACGTTACGCAGATGCTTGGCCAGCTCCTCGCGGGGGTCGCTCTCTGCCATGTAGCGCAGCATGGGTTCCGCCAGCGCATCGTAGAAAGCGATACGCTCCTCCGGCTTTGCGAATCGTTCCTCGGCGCGCCGGATCAGGAAGCGATCCTGCGGGAACATGAAGCAGGAGAACGCGCCCAGCACCGTCG
>JADZBT010000114.1 GCA_020851915.1 Alphaproteobacteria bacterium
AGCAGAAGATCGTGCAGATCAAAGAAATCAAGATCCGCCCAATGATCGACCAGCACGACTACGAGGTAAAGGTTCGTAAAGTACAGGAATTCCTCGAGGAAGGCGACAAGGTGAAGATCACCATGCGCTTCCGTGGCCGCGAGATGGATCATCAGGAAGTCGGCGAAAAGATCTTCGTCAAGCTGAAGGAAGAGATCGCCGAGGTGGGCAAGGTCGAATCCGACGCCCGCTTCGAGGGCCGCCAGATGGTGATGCTGCTCGGGCCGGCGAAATAGTTTCGTCGTTAGTCCTTAGTCCTTTGTAAATTGTTTCACGTGGAACATAATATATGCCATCCCGGCGAAGGCCGGGATCGTATCTCTCCAAACACACATGGATACATGAGATCCCGGCCTTCGCCGGGATGGCAGCGTCTTGGATAAAATGTTTCACGTGAAACAATTTCGGGTGCGGAACAAAGAAAAAGGCGGGTTTTTCACCCGCCCTCTTCCCTGCTTGGGGCATTCCGATTTATACTGAAGGGTTTTGGCTTAGAACGGCGACAGCACCTCGATGATCTGGTTGCCGTAGCGCGGCTGCTGGAGCTCGCTGATCTGCCCGCGCCCGCCATAGGCTATCCGCGCTTCTGCGATCTGCGCCGAGGCAATGCTGTTATCCGAGCTGATGTCTTCCGGGCGGATGACGCCCGATACCGAGATCTCGCGCACCTCGTAATTGACGCGAATCTCCTGCTTGCCGAAGATCACCATGTTGCCGTTGGGGAGCAACTGCACCACGGTGGCGGCGACCTCGGTCTCGATAGTTTCACCACGGCCTATCTTGCCCTCGCCGCTCGTGGAAGTATCGCCGGAAATATCCAGCAGATTGCTGGGATCCTGCTCGCGTGGCAGCACGCCCCAGATGCGCTTCTCCAAGCCGAATACGCTGGGTGTCGCCAGCGTTTCAGCACTGTTGCGCGTGCGCTCGGTCTTGTTGTCGATCTCGGCTTTGTCTTTTATCTGTATCTCCACCCGCACGATGTCGCCCACCCGGCGCGCGCGCTGATCCTTGAAGAACGCCTTAGCGCCCGTCTGCCACAGAGAGTTAGGGCTCGCCGCCTCTTTGTAGGTGCGCGTCGGCACGGGCCAGGTGATAGGCTTATAGCCCTCCTGCCCCGCCGGATTGTCGGTCGATGCCATGGCGGGCGGCTTCCCCACCTGGCTCAACCGGTCGCCGACACCGCCGCATCCCGATACCGCGAGCGCCAGCGCGCTCACCATCATCACCGCTATCGCGTGTTTCATTGTATCCCGCCTCTCTCGCCGCCGGATGGCATTCCCCCCACCGAGATCACCTGTACCGTCGTCGCATCCTCTACAACGCCCTGCACCACTTTGTTACTGTCCTTGTTGCGGATGGATACCGTCTCGCCGATGCTGCCGTCCTGAAGCGCCACGCCTATCGCACGCAGCTCCAGATACGGGCGGCGGTACAGCAACGTCACCTCGCTGCCTTTCTTCACCACCACCGGCGCTTTCACGTCCTCGGTGCGTAACGGACGCCCGGCGGCCAGCGTACGGTTCGCCGCCAACCCGATGAGGTCGTCGCTGCGCGTGATGGTATCGCGCCGCACCTTGTCCTTGGGAACGGAAACCCACTGGATGTCTGCGTCCGTGATGAGGCTGTCCGACGGCACGCGCTTACGCATCACCGGCACGCGTACATATTCCGCGTAACGCCCCTGCACGTTCAACGCGCCTAACACCGTACCCTCGACGTCATTGGGATGGCCGACGAAGGTGAGCGTCGTCACGAAACGCCCCGATTCCGGGAAGAATTGAAGGTCGCGCACTTCCACGTCAAACCCCTCCGGGTTGCGGAACACCGGGGACGGTAATTTTCCGAGAATATGCGCCACGATACCCCTGCCTGCGTCGCGCTCCTCCAATGCCCGGGCGATAGACGCTTCGGCATCCTCCTGCGATAAAACATTTATGTTCTTGTTGAGGGTTTCCGCGTAATGCGCTGGCGGATTTTTGTTTTCTGATGCTGATTCCTGCGAATAGCCCGGCGATGCGACGCCGCAGCATACGGCAACCAGCCCCAAACCGGAGACCATAGGAATCCACCATTTTTTCCATCCCGTAATGCATATTCCGCCCATCGCGCCCTGTGGTTATCCGTTCCTGCTTACTTCGTGTTGTTCAATGCCTGAAGCATCTGATCCGCCGTGGTGATGACCTTCGAGTTCAACTCGTAGCCTCGTTGCGCCACGATGAGGTTGGTGATCTCCGTCACCGGATCGACGTTCGAGGCCTCCAGCATGCCCTGCTGGAGCGTGCCGATGCCATCCTCTCCCGGTATGCCCGCAATCGGCGCGCCCGACGCCACGGTTTCTATCAGAAGATTGTCGCCGATCGCTTCCAGACCCGCCTCGTTGACGAAGCTGGTCAGCTCGAACTGGCCCACGGTCTGCGGCGCCTGCTGCCCGGACAGCGTCACCTGCACTTCGCCGGAGCTGTTGATGGTGATGCCCACCGCCTCCGCCGGAATGACGATGCCCGGCTGCACGATGTAACCGTCAGAGGTGACGATCTCGCCCTCCGGGCTTAACTGAAAGGAACCTGCGCGCGTGTATGCGATCTCCCCGGACGGCAGCTCGATGGAGAACATACCGCGCCCCTTGATGGCCATATCCAGCGAATTATTCGTGGTATTGAACGATCCCGCCTCGTTGATGCGATAGACCGCGCCGGTCTTCACGCCCAGCCCGAGCTCGATGCCGGTCGGCACGACCGTGCCGGTATCGGAGGAGTTGGTTCCCACACGGCGCTGCGCCTCATACATCAGGTCCTCGAATTCCGCACGCTGGCGCTTGTAGGCCGTGGTGGTCATGTTCGCGATGTTGTTCGACGTGACCTCGATATTGGTCTGTTGCGCGTGCATGCCCGTCGCTGCGATGTTCAATGCCCTCATAAGTTATCTCCCTTCCCTACCTGCTATTGCATCCGCGCCAGCACGCCGATGGCCTTGTTCTCAAGGTCGTAGGCGCTGCTGATGAAGCGGGCCGTATTATCCACCATCCGAGACGTGGTGATCATGTCGGTGATCTCGCGCGTCGGATCGACGTTCGAGCCTTCCACCACTCCCTGATACATCTTGAAGTCCGCCGGTTCCGCCGGATCGGGATCGACATCGCTCTTGTACAGCGACTCACCCGCCTGCTGGAGCAACTGCTCATCCGGGAAACTCACCACCTGAAGATTGCCGCGCTCCTCTTCGTCTACGAAGAAATAGCCGTCCTCCTTGAATTCGACGACCTTATCCTCTTCGAGGAATGTGATGTGCTGGTCGCCGGTGTCGAGCACCGGGTAGCCCTGCGCCGTCACCAGCGTGCGCGTGCCATCGAGTTGCAGGTTGCCGGCGCGCGTGTAGCGTTTACCGAGCGGTGTTTCCACCACCAGATAGGCATTGCCCTTCAGTGCCACGTCGAACATATTGCCGGTCACGCTGTAATGGCCGTCGGCGGTGTTGCGCCACTGGGCGATGTCCTGCGCGAAATCGAGCTTCTGCCCCTTGCCCGCGTTGGTCGTGTAATTGGTGAAGACCATCAGCTCCTTTTTGAAGGACGGCGTCTCGGCATTGGCGATGTTGTTGGCGATCGTATCCAACTGGCGGAACTGCGCCGCCTGCTTCGATAGCATCACATAGATCGCGTTATCCATCGTGACATCCTCTTGTAGCCGCTGCACCTGACTGTGATATGGGCGCAACTATCCAGCCATAGGCCATGCATCATCCATGCCAGAGTAAACAGCCAATCACCAGTTCGAGACACCTCCACGCGTTGAATACGTCACCGATAACCAAAAACCACCGTGTCATTTCCGCATCATCGGCAATTTTTGCTCAGAAGACACACCACCCACTTCCCTCGATAGGATCTTTTTGCCGGGTGAATCCTTTCGCCGACAGACGACCGCAAGATCCTCACACAACATGTTGTGTTCCAAAAATAAGGGATGTATAAATACAGGGACGGAACGGGATTATCTTCGCAATGGCGGGGATGACAGGTATCGCAGCAGGAAGAGGCGTATATGGCGGATAAAAAAGACGATGAGGACAAGGATGCCGCAGGCGCAGAGGGCGGCGAGGCTGAAGGCGGCGGCCCCGTCAAAGGCAAGCGCAAGCTCATCATCATTCTGATCATCGCGCTGTTGTTACTGCTGGGCGCGGCAGGCGCAGGACTCTATTTCAGCGGCATACTGGGCGGCGGCGAGGAACATGCCGAAGGTGAAGCCCCCGCCGCCGAAGGCGAAGCGCCTGCCGAGGGCGAACATGGTGAAGCCCCCGCCGAGGGTGAGCATGGCGAAGGCGCCGCCCCCGCAGGCCCACAGGTGGCATTCTATGACCTGCCGGAATTTCTGGTGAACCTCAACACCAACGGCGGCCGCACCAGCTTCCTGAAAATGAAAGTGGCGCTCGAACTTGAGAATAGCGGCCAGACGGTCACCATTCAGGCATACGAGCCGAAGATCGTAGACAGCTTCAACACCTACCTGCGCGACCTGCGTTCCACCGACCTCTCCGGCTCGGCGGGGATTCACCGGTTGCGCGAGGAACTGTTGCTGAGAATCAACAAAATCACCTACCCGGAAAAGGTCAAGGACGTGCTGTTCAAGGAAATGATCGTGCAATAACGGCCCGACCCGGTTCTGTGGTATTAATAATTGTAGCGGGCGTAGCAGCGGATTGATGGCGTTTCATGGCTGACCAGAAAGAGATGAGCGAAGAGGATGCCATGGCGGCGGCGATGGCCGCAGCCGCGTCGGGCGGTGGCGAAGCCGCCTCCCCCATGGTGGCGGAAGATGGCCGCGTCCTCAGTCAGGACGAGATCGACAGCCTGCTCGGCTTCGACACGCCGTCCGCCTCAGACGGCAACAGCAATACCGGTATCAAGGCCATTCTCGAAAAGGCGCTCATGGCCTACGAGCGCCTGCCGATGCTCGAGATCGTGTTCGATCGGTTGGTGCGTATGGCCTCCACCAATCTGCGTAATTTCACTTCCGACAACGTGGATGTGAACATCGATTCCATGACATCGCTGCGCTTCGGCGATTACCTCAACTCCATCCCCCTGCCCGCGCTGCTGGTGGTGTTCAAGGCGCAGGAATGGGAGAATTTCGGCATCATCACCATCGACAGCTCGCTGATCTATTCGGTGGTGGACGTGCTGCTCGGCGGGCGCCGCAGCAACCGCCCCGTGCGTATCGAGGGACGCCCCTATACCACCATCGAGCAAGACCTCATCAAGCGCCTCGCCGACATCATCCTGTCGGACATGAGCGCAGCGTTCGACCCCGTCAGTCCCGTCACCTTCCAGTTCGAGCGGCTGGAAACCAACCCGCGCTTCGCCACCATCGCACGGCCCGCCAACGCCGCCATTCTCATCCGCTTGCGCGTCGATATGGACGAGCGCGGCGGCAATCTTGAGATACTCTTCCCGCACGCCACACTGGAGCCCGTCCGCGACCTGCTGCTGCAGATGTTCATGGGTGAGAAATTCGGGCGCGATTCGGTGTGGGAAACCTACATGACCAACGAGGTCAAACATACCGCCGTCACTGTGGAAGCCGTCATCGGCGAGAAAGTGATGAGCCTGTCCGACGTGCTCCAATTTCAGGTCGGCAGCACCCTGATGCTCGAAACCAAACGTGACGACGACATCGTCCTGCGCGCGGGCGGCGTCAAACTGATGAGCGCCAGCCTCGGTAAGCTGGACGACAAGATCTCAGTCAAGATCAAAGAACTCCTGACAAAGAAAAATGGAGAATCGAAATGATGATCAACCTC
>JADZBT010000115.1 GCA_020851915.1 Alphaproteobacteria bacterium
CGACACGAGCAGCGGAACCGCCTGACGTTGCATGTTCGAGCCCATCAGTGCGCGATTCGCGTCATCGTTCTCCAGGAACGGAATGAGCGACGCGGCCACGGATACAAGCTGCTTCGGCGACACGTCGATGTAATCGATCTTGCTCGGGGGAGCCATGAAGAAGTCCCCACCCTTGCGGCAGCTCACGAGATCGCTGGTGAGCACACCTTTCGCGTCGCGCTCAGCATTTGCCTGCGCCACGGTATACTTGCCCTCTTCGATCGCGGAGAGGTAGATAATATCCCCCACGATGCGGCCGTTCTCAACTTTGTAATACGGCGTTTCGATGAAGCCGTACTTGTTGACACGCGCGTAGGTGGACATGGAATTGATCAGACCGATATTCGGCCCTTCCGGGGTTTCGATCGGGCAGATACGGCCATAATGCGTCGGATGTACGTCGCGCACCTCGAAGCCGGCGCGCTCGCGGGTCAAGCCGCCCGGCCCAAGGGCCGACAGGCGGCGCTTGTGGGTGACTTCCGACAGCGGGTTGGTCTGATCCATGAACTGCGACAACTGCGACGAGCCGAAGAACTCGCGGATCGACGAAGCAGCAGGCTTCGCGTTCACGAGGTCATGCGGCATCACGGTGTCGATCTCCACCGAGCTCATGCGCTCGATGATGGCGCGCTCCATACGCAGCAGGCCGATGCGGTACTGGTTCTCCAGCAACTCGCCCACCGAACGTACACGGCGATTGCCGAGATGGTCGATGTCGTCGATCTCACCGTTGCCGTCCTTCAGACCCACCAGCGTCTTGACGACGCCCAGAATGTCGTCCTTGGTCAGCACGCGCACGTCCTCGGGAATATTCAGTCCCAGACGGGCATTGCTCTTCACGCGGCCCACCTCGGAGAGGTCATAGCGTTCTGCGTCGAAGAACAGGCTGGTGAACAGCGCCTGTGCGGCTTCCGGGGTCGCCGGTTCGCCGGGGCGCATCACCTTGTAGATCTCGAACAGCGCTTCGTCCTGAGTCTCGGTCTTGTCGGATTCCAGAGTATTGCGGATATACGGGCCCACGATGATGCCGTCGATGGCCAGCGTCGGGATCTCTTTGATACCCGCGTCGTCGATAGCTTTTACCGCAGCGGAGGTCAGCTCACCGCCCGCTTCGAGGAAAATCTCGCCGGTCTTGCCATCCACGATATCGCGCGCGACATAGTGGCCGATGAGCTGCTCGTTGACCACCAGAATGTCTTTCAGGCCGTCCTCTTTCAGCTTCTTGGCGAGGCGCGGGGTGATCTTTGCCCCTTCCTTCTCCACCACCTTGCCGGTCTTGGCGTCGATGAGGTCATGGGTAAGCTTCACGCCACGGAAACGCTCCGGCGCGAATGCAACCGCCCAGCCCTTCTTCGCCTTGCTATAAACCACCTGCTTGTAGAAGGTGTCGAGGATCTCATCGACGCCCATGCCAAGCGCGCGAAGAATTACAGTCGCGGGCAGCTTGCGGCGGCGGTCGATGCGTACGTACACGATGTCCTTCGCGTCAAACTCGAAATCGAGCCACGAGCCGCGATACGGGATCACGCGTGCGTTGAACAGCAGCTTTCCGGAGCTATGGGTCTTGCCTTTGTCATGGTCGAAGAAGATACCCGGCGAACGGTGCATCTGCGATACGATCACGCGCTCCGTGCCGTTGATGAGGAACGTACCGTTCTCGGTCATCAGCGGAACGTCGCCCATGTAGACGTCCTGCTCCTTGATGTCCTTGATCTCGCGCGCGCCGGTGTCTTCGTCCACCACCCACACGATGAGGCGCAGCGTCACCTTCAGGGGCGCCGCGAAATTGATACCGCGCTGGCGGCACTCTTCTACGTCATACTTCGGCGCATCGAATTCATATTTCACATACTCAAGCGTCGAAGTGCCTGCGAAATCGCTGACCGGGAATACCGATTTGAACACCCCATGGATACCGAAATCCCCGCGCTTGTCGTGCGGAACATCCATTTGCAGGAACAGATCGTAGGAATTTTTCTGAACCTCGATGAGGTTCGGCATGGGGGCTTCGGAAAGGTATTTGCCAAAATTTCTGCGAATACGTTTACGCGCTGTAAAAGAGTGCATGGAATTCCTCACCGGACAAAGATCGCTTCGAAAATATATACTTCACTGATATGGCCGGAGCCTATGGGCCGGGGCCGATAACAGAAGGCTACCGCACATACGGCAAGAGGGCACCGCGATAGTATCGCGATACCCTTTGCCCACTTACTCGAAAGTGCTTACTTAAGCTCGACGGTAGCGCCGGCAGCTTCCATCGTCGCCTTGATCTTCGCTGCTTCGTCCTTGGAAACGCCTTCCTTCAGGGGCTTCGGAGCGCCCTCAACGAGGTCTTTCGCTTCCTTCAGGCCGAGGCCGGTGATTGCGCGAACTTCTTTGATTGCGTTGATCTTCTTGTCGGCCGGTACAGAGGCCAGCACCACCGTGAAGGAGTCCTTCTCCTCCGCAGCGGCAGCAGCGCCGCCAGCCGGAGCAGCAGCAACCGCTACCGCAGCAGCAGCCGACACGCCCCACTTCTCTTCGAGAAGCTTCGACAGTTCTGCCGCTTCCATTACCGAGAGAGAAGACAAATCATTTACCAGTTGTTCTAAGTTAGCCATGGATCCACCCTTACATTAAAAAAACAAACAAAATTAACAAACCACCCCAACCATTGAGGCCCGACGCCCGTACTCTTACCCCTTCTTGGAGTAAGCGCCCACCACGCGCGCCACCTGACCAGCCGGCGCTTGCAGAACTCCCACAAGCTTGCTGGCAGGCGCATTGAGCAGGCCAATGATCTTGGCCCTCAATTCATCCAGCGACGGCATAGTGGCCAGCGCCTTGACGTCAGAAACGGAGAGTTTCTTGCCGTCCAGCGAGCCACCGAGAACCTGAAGTTTCTCGTTGCCTTTCGCAAATTCCACGATCACCTTCGCCGCAGTAACCTCGTCCTTCGCATACGCAACGGCCGTCGGCCCCTTGAAGAGA
>JADZBT010000116.1 GCA_020851915.1 Alphaproteobacteria bacterium
AAGCGCTGGCCGAGAAGAACCCGCAGATCGCCGCCTTCCTCGACGAATGCAACAAGATGGCCACCTCCGAGGAAGCCATCGAGAAAGCCGAGAAAAAAGGCTTCGACACCGGCCTGCGCGCCCTCCACCCCTTCGGGAAGGGCAAGACGCTGCCCGTCTACATCGCCAATTTCGTGCTGATGGAATACGGCACGGGCGCGATCTTCGGCTGCCCCGCCCACGACCAGCGCGACCTCGATTTCGCCCGCAAATACGGGCTGGAGGTCATTCAGGTGGTTTCATCGTCATCCTGCGGCTCGACCGCAGGATCTCAGGATGATTCGGCGAGAGATCCTGCGGTCGAGCCGCAGGATGACGGGATTATAAAAGAAGCCATCCTCGGCGAAGGCGTGCTCATCAACTCCGATTTCCTCTCCGGCCTCTCGGTATCGGACGCAAAAGAACAGGCCGCGCGCGCGTTCGAAAAGCTCGCCATGGGCGAGCGCAAGGTGAATTTCCGCCTGCGCGACTGGGGCGTATCGCGCCAGCGTTATTGGGGCTGCCCGATCCCCGTCATCCATTGCGAGCAATGCGGCCCGCAAGCCGTTCCGGAGAAAGACCTCCCCGTCACCCTGCCCGAAGATGTCACCTTCGACAAGCCCGGCAACCCGCTCGACCATCACCCGACATGGAAGCACGTCCCCTGCCCCGCCTGCGGCGCGAAGGCGCGTCGCGAGACGGATACCTTCGACACCTTCATGGAGTCCTCCTGGTATTTCGCGCGCTTCTGCTCGCCGAAATCCGACACCCCCTTCGACAAGCAGGCCGTCGCCTACTGGATGCCCGTAGACACCTATATCGGCGGCATCGAGCACGCCATCCTCCACCTGCTCTATTCGCGCTTCTTCATGCGCGCCCTGAAGGTCTGCGGCTACACCGACGTCACCGAACCCTTCAAGCAATTACTCACGCAGGGCATGGTCTGCCACGAAACCTATCAGGACAAAGACGGCAAATGGCTGGAGCCCGGGGAGGTAGAAAGATCGGGCAATGGCTATGTCGGCAAAGACTCCGGCGCGCCCGTGACGGTGGGCCGCTCCATAAAGATGAGCAAATCGAAAAAGAACGTCGTCGACCCCGACGGCATCATACAGGCCTACGGCGCCGACACCGCGCGCCTCTTCATGCTCTCCGACAGCCCCCCCGAGCGCGACCTCGAATGGTCCGACGCCGGCATCGACGGCGCATGGCGCTACATCAACCGCCTGTGGCGGTTGGTGGCAGGCTTCGCGGGCGCTCCTGAAAGTGCGGCCAGCCCGGAACTCCGCAAGCTCATCCACAAAACCATCCACCGCGTCACGCAGGACATCGAGCGCTTCGCCTTCAACAGCGCCGTCGCCCGCATCCGCGAACTCTCGAACGCGCTCGAAAAAGCCGCCGCCGATGGCGGCGATGCTGCGATGCGTGAGGGGCTGGAAGCGTTGGTGAAGCTCATCAGCCCCCTGATGCCGCACCTCGCCGAAGAACTCTGGCAGACGCTGGGGCACAAGACGCTGGTCGCCGAAGCCGCATGGCCCGTCGCCGACCCTGCATTGCTCGAAGACGATTCCGTGCCGGTGGTCGTCCAGCTCAACGGCAAAAAACGCGCGGTATTAGACCTGCCAAAAGATATGGATAATCACGAGGTAGAACGCCTCGCCCTCGAACTCGACAGCATCCGCATCGCCGTGGAGGGCAAGACCATCCGCAAGGTCATCGTCGTCCCCAACCGCATCGTCAACGTGGTAGCGGGCTAGCGCCCTCTCGCCGCTGCCGGTATCTCCGGCGCACGGTTTGCCGAAACGAGCAGCTCCTGTAATAGCGCGGTGGTGGCGGGGTTCACGTGCACTTTCAGCGTCTCTTCCGCACCGCTGATGCGCTTCAGCAGCGGCGCGGCCTTGCGTGAATCCGTGAGCGCCTCGCCCTCGCGGGGATACTCATATGTCCCCTCCTGCGTTCCCGGAACCACCGGCAGTTTCAGGGCCTGATACATCAGTTTCTCGACCTCGTTCAGCATCCGGTGGCGGTCTTCGTCACCGAACCCCTCAATAAGGCCGGGGCGCGTGGCAAGCGCGATCTCATAGCGCGGCTGGCTATTGCCGAGCCCGCCCTTTGCCTGCTGTATCTGGAGAATGAACGGCTTGTCCTCGGGATGGCGGGGTGGGGTGGCGTCCGGTATCGGTGTGCCAGCAAGCATGGTTTTCAACTCTTCCCGCGCATGCCCCGCGCGTATGCCGCGCAGGAACTCCATATCCGCCTTCTGCGCGGTCTGCACGAGCCGTGGATGCGACATTTCGAACAGGCACGGGAAGAACTCCTGCGGAAAGCCGCTTTGCTCCATGAGCTGCGACAGTGCCCGCGCGTTCCGCGACAATACGGCGGTGAGCTCGTCATTGAATCCCTGTGCATAGCCAGAAGCGCCGAGCATGCGCCCGAGCACCTCCGCTCCGTTGCCGCCCACGGACGTTATCAACCCGCGAACATCTTCCGCATGGTCGATTATGGCCAGTTGCTGCTCCGCAGACGCGCCCCTCAGCACCCGCTCGACCGCTTCCGGTTCGCCACCTATGTTCCCGAGCCTCTGCTGTGCGATCCTCGCATAGACGCGTGAGAGATTCCCCTCCGTGATGGTCGCGGCAACATCTTTCCAAGATAGTCGCATGAGGCTCTGGAACACCTCTGCGGGTGGCAGCGGGCTATCCCCCAGCATTTTTACCACCGTATCCGCATGCTCTGCCACGAGCAACGTACGCCGCCGGTCTTTGTTCTCGAATATCTTGCCTGTGGCGGGGCTGCTCTCGATCAACTCCTGAAGCGCGTAAAACCGGTCGCCACCCACAGCGTTGATGAGCGCCAGCACGCCGTCCACATTTCCCAGCACCGCGCGCATCCGCGCTGCATCCGCATCCGGGGCATAGGTGGAGTCCGAGGCAAACAGGGCCCCAAGAACCGTTGCCCCATCTTTGCCGATGCCCCTTATCAAGCGCTCGACCGCTTTTGTGTTTCTGGCCACCGCATTTATTTCGGACATGTCCGTAATATTCCTGTCGGTGAATATCCGGAACATCGCCTGTTTATCGCCCCCCACCGAAACGAGCAACTCTCTCAACTCTACTGCGTCCTGCATGATGGCGCTCGCCTGGAATATTCTGGGGCAACCCAGCAATTCCTCCAGCATTGGCAGCAATCCACGCCCATCAGAGGCTTCGCGCAGCAGGGCAAGCGTGTTGTCTTTATGCCGTCCGATAATATCGCCTACTGTGCTGGATCTTTGCCTTGATAGGGTTTCCAGCAACTCCCATTGCGCGTCCCTGTCATTCGGGCATATCCGTTGCAGGAATTCCGACAATTCTCGCGGCGCAAGGGCCATCTCAAGGCTGGACGTATTATTGAGAAGGATGCGATCCAGGATCTCACGGGGGGTTTTTCTAAGATCTTCGGCCAGCACCAGTATTCCGGCGCGGGTTTCTGCTTCGTAGAGCACGGACATGACATGCTTATCCGCGCCATACCATGCCTGCGTCGGCGCTGGTGAGCGGGGCCGTCCTCCCTCCTCCGACCGCGTCAGGAGGCCATAGGCCTCGGCTAACATTGCCGCCGTGATGGTGTTTTCATCTACCCCTGCCATATTCCCCTATTCTCTTTTTGCTTTTCCGGGTATTTTGTTCCGAGTCGGCACTCTATCAGGAGAGTGTTAACGATTTGTTACGATTTTACCACCGTTTTTCTAAGGAATTACAATGCGCTGCACAAATTTTCCTGTCCGGATGCTGCTGCTGGCGATGATGCTCTTCCTCGCCGCCTGCGGGTTTCAGCCGCTTTATGCCAAGCATGGCGCGGAATACGATGCGCGCTCGCGGTTCCTGTCCTCGGTGGCGGTGGCCCCCATCGATGGCCGCGCGGGGCAGATACTCACCGCGAAGCTGGAAGACATGCTTGGCACGCCGGAAGGCGCTGCCGCCCTACCCTACGAACTGCGCGTGAAAATGGTGAAAAAACAACAGCCTGTGGCCATTGAGAAAGACCGCCAGATCGCGCGCTATAACGACGTGTTCGAGGGCAATTACCAGCTGATCGAGCGCGCGAGCGGCAAGACCGTCGATGACGGCCTGCTACGCAGCATCGGCAGCTACAACGTCGTGGATTCGGACTTCGCCACCTACGAGGCCGAGAAGGACGCCTTCGAACGTGCCGCTTCCGAAATGGCCGAGGCGCTGCGCCTGCGGCTGGTAGCCTATGCGATGCGGGCCTTCCCCGAATGAAGATCGCGGCGAAACAGCTCGATAGCTTCCTCAAATCCCTCCCCGCCTCCATCCAGGCGGCGCTGATCTACGGCCCCGACGCCGGTCAGGTGGAAGAGCGCGCCGCTGTACTCACCACCGCCATTCTGGGAGAATCCGCGAAGGACCCGTTCTGCCTCACCATCCTCGATGCCGCGCAAGTGAAAGAATCCCCCTCGCGCCTGCTGGACGGACTGTCGTCGATGAGCCTGCTGGGCGGGCGGCAACTGGTGCGCGTGCGCGACGCCTCGGACAGCATCGCCGACATCATCGCGCAGGCCTACAGCGGCGGCAAGCCGCTGGGGAACTTCCTGCTGCTGACCGCCGGCGACCTTCCGGCGCGCGGCGCGCTTCGCAAGCTGTTCGAAGGCAGCAAGACGGCCATGGCCGCGCTGGCCTGCTACAAGGACGAAGGCCAGGGGCTCACCGTGCTGATACGCTCCACGCTTTCCGCCGGGGGCAAGCAGGCGGATACCGATACCCTCACCTACCTAGCGCAGGCGCTCACTGGCGACCGCCAACTCATACGCGGCGACCTCGAAAAACTACTGCTCTATATGGGCGACGAGCCGCGCATCACGCTGGAGGACGCGCGCGCCGCCGTGGGCGATGCCGCCGAGGGTGACGTCGATGCACTCATCAACGCCGTGGCCAGCGGCAACTTCCCCGTCGCCGACCGCATGATGGGCCGCCTGCTGCATGAGGGCGTGGCCCCGATACAGCTCATCCGTTCTTTTTCACGCTATTTCCAGCAGCTCTACCGGCTGGCGGCGGAGATGACCCACGGCAGATCCGCTGACTCCGTCATCGAGGCCATCAAGCCTCCGATGTTCTACAAACAGGTCCCCTTCACGCGCCAGCATCTGCAAAGCTGGGATCTCCCCGCGCTTGAGGTGGCGTTGCGCCTGCTCACCGAAGGCGAGATCGCCTGCAAGACCACCGGCGCGAACCCTGGCCTGATGATCAGCCAGATGTCCCTGAAGCTCGCCGCCATGGCCCGCCGCAAGGCGGCGTCGCGGGCGGCGGCGTAGCGCACATCGCCTATGAAGAGTGCTCCGCCCCTGTCACGACTCCACGGCGCAGACCTGACGGGCGGCAACACGCTCGACAAGGCCGGTATACTCCCGTTCCGCTACACCCCGGAGAGGGAGCTCGAATTCTTCTTCGTCCTGCCTGAAGAGAAACACCCCGCCTTCGGTCCCCAGCAGTTCCAGATCGCCAAGGGCACGCGGAAAGTGTTTGATGCCGGAGGGTTGCGGGACATGGGCCCGATGGAGTCGGTGGATACCTCCATCGCGGTGGAAACGCTGGCTGCCACCGCGCTGCGCGAGGGCGCGGAAGAGATCGGCCTGCATGAATCGATGGTGACGCGCCTTATCGACGCCGGAAAATTCGCCTTCCAGTCACAGAAAGACATGGCGCTCGGCGGGTCGGGCGCGAAAACGCTCCGCATATTTCTGGCGGAGATCCGCTCCCCCGCAGACCTGGAGGCCAGCCACCCGACACTCGACCACTCTCAGGATCGCAAATGGCTCAAACCCGACGATCCCCGCCTGCGCCCCGACCACCGCGAGATCGCCCAGAAGCTTGCCGCAATGCTCGGCAAAAATTCAGGAAAGTCCCTGTAACAGGGTTTCCGTCATAATTTCTTAACAGACGGCCGCTAGGATGCGGGCTTCTTTAGAACTCTGAGGCTTCAGTAAAGGATCGTCGATGACCAATATCATTCATGTGGCAAGCGAAGCAAATCCCTTCAGCAAATCGGGTGGGCTGGCCGAAGTCGCGGGCGATCTTCCCGAGGCGCAGGCAGCACGGGGCGATACCGTGTTTGTTGTCTCTCCCCGCTACAAGAACCTTCGGGATATTCCCGGCGGATGGGAGCGCGTTGAACTGAAGAACGCCGCGATCGAAGTGCCGTTCTACGATTCCTGGCAGGACGATAAAAAGAGCCATGACGCCAGCATAGAGGTGTATAAAAGCCCCAAGGGTGTCTATCATGTGCTGGTATCGCCTCCCGCCGACCATCCCGAATATTTCGTCAACCCATCCGACAAAGACGATCTGGATAAGCTTTACCGTGGCCCGGATCTGGAGAAGCAGATGGCTTTCTTGTGCCGTGCCGCATTGCCCGCAGTGGAAAAGGCAGCAAAGAGCGTCTCAAAGGGATTCAAACCAGATGTTGTCATGGGGCATGACTGGCAGGCAGGAGCGATGGGCGCCATTCTCAGGCACAGCCCTCTCGTGCCTACGGCATGTAAAAAAGCCCGCTTCATTCAGGTGATCCACAATACCTTCGACAA
>JADZBT010000117.1 GCA_020851915.1 Alphaproteobacteria bacterium
AGGTTACAGAACTGAAGTCCGAAGGATTGCGTAAAGAACTCAAGGTGGTGGTAAGCGCCGCCGACATGGCGAAAAAAGCGGCCGCGCGGCTACAGGAAGTGGGCAAGCGCGCCAAGGTCCCCGGATTCCGTCCCGGCCATATCCCGCTGGATGTGCTCAAGCAGCGCTACGGCAAGTCCGTCGAGGCGGAGCTGACGGAAAAGGTGGTCACCGAATGCAGCCATAAGGCTGTGGAAGAACAGAAGATCCGCCTCGCCATGCAGCCGAAGATCGAGAACATCGCGTATGAAGAGGGCAAGGATCTGTCGTTCACTATGACGCTGGACGTGTTCCCGGAGGTGAAGGACATTGATTTCGCGAAGATCTCGCTGGAGCGCGCGACGTTCGAGGTCGCCGACGCCGATGTGAATGAAGGCATCGCCCGTATCGCGGAATACAACAAGATGCCGAAGAAGGTCGAAGCGGCGCGCAAGGCCCAGAAGGGCGATGTGGCGGTCATTGATTTCAAGGGCAGCGTGGACGGGACCTATTTCCCCGGCGGCGAAGGCAAGGAATATCCGCTGGAGCTGGGCTCCAACTCCTTCATCCCCGGATTCGAAGAGCAGGTCGAGGGCATGAAGCCGGGCGAGAGCCGTACCATCACGGTGACCTTCCCCAAGAATTACCAGAGCACGGATCTCGCAGGCAAGGAAGCCAAGTTCGAGATCACGCTGCATGAGTTGCGCGAGTTGGTAACGCCTGAGGCCGACGACGAGTTCGCCAAGCGGCTGGGAATGCCGGGTATCGATGCGCTGAAGCAGGCCGTGCGCGAGCAGATAGAGAAAGACTTCAACGCTCTGGTGCGCGACCGCCTGAAGAAGCAGCTGTTCGACGTGCTGGATGAAAAATGCGATTTCGCTACGCCGGCAGGCATGGTGGAGATGGAATTCAACACCATCTGGAGTCAGGCGGGCCATGGCCATGTGCATGACGAGCATTGCAACCACGACCACAGCCATGACGAGGCCGTGGAGGAGCCGGACGAAGAGACCAAGGCGGAGTACCTGCGTCTTGCAGAGCGACGCGTGCGTCTGGGGCTGTTCCTCGCCGAGACCGGCAACCGCAAGAAGATAAACATCACGCAGGACGATGTGCGCGAGGCGGTGCTCCGTCAGGCGCGCAACTATCCGGGGCAGGAACGTCAGGTGATCGATTTCTACCAGAAGAATCCGCGCTACATCGAAGAGCTGAAAGGCCCGATCATCGAGGATAAGGTGGTAGATTTCATCCTGAGTGAAGTGAAGTATCAGGACAAGAAGACCACGCTGGAGGCGCTGCGTTCCGAATATAACGATGGCGCGGACGGCGATGCGCCGAAGGAGAAGAAGGCTTCCGGCAAGAAGGCTTCCGCCAAATCGGAGGAGAAGAAAGCCGCCCCGAAGAAAAAGAAAGCCAGCTAAGGCCGGACTATCGTTACGTAAACCGTATGAATCATAATAATAAGGGAAGCAGACATGAGTGATGTGCGCGATAATCTCGTAGAGAATCTTTACGGCATGTTAGTGCCGATGGTGGTGGAGCAGACGAGCCGTGGAGAGCGTTCGTACGACATCTATTCCCGCCTGCTGAAAGAGCGCATCATCTTCGTCACCGGCGAGGTTGAGGATCATATGGCGTCGCTCATCGTGGCGCAGCTGCTGTTCCTCGAGGCCGAGAATCCCGACAAGGAGATCTCCATGTACATCAACTCGCCGGGCGGCGTGGTGACGTCGGGCCTCTCCATCTACGACACCATGCAGTATATCCGTCCGAAGGTGGCGACGCTGTGCGTCGGCCAGGCGTGCAGCATGGGTTCGCTGCTGCTGACGGCGGGCGAACCGGGTATGCGTTACTCGCTGCCCAATTCGCGCATTATGATTCACCAGCCGTCCGGCGGCTATCGCGGGCAGGCGACCGACATCGAGATCCACGCCAAGGAGATCCTCGAACTCAAGGCGCGCCTCAACGGCATCTACGTGAAACATACCGGGCAGAAGCTCTCGACGGTGCAGGACAACATGGAGCGCGATAACTTCATGTCTGCCGAAGCGGCCAAGAAATTCGGCCTCATCGACGAGGTGCTCGAAAAACGGTCCGGTGGGACACAGGACGGCGATAAAAAAGATAAGAAGGGTAAGAAATAACTTGAAACGCTAGATATGGCGTTAAGAGTGCTAGTATAATTTACCCTGAATCGTCCAGAATATGTAAGGGATCTGCCATGGCAAAAACCGAGGACCGCGACGGAAAAACGACCCTGTATTGCTCGTTTTGCGGCAAAAGCCAGCATGAAGTGAAGAAGCTCATCGCCGGCCCGACCGTGTTCATCTGCGATGAATGCGTCGAGCTCTGCATGGACATCATCCGCGAGGAGAGCAAGGGCGGTCTTGCGCGCACCGGTGAAGTGCCGAAGCCGCAGGAGATCCACGACTTCCTCGACAAGTACGTCATTGGCCAGACTTCGGCGAAGCGCGTGCTGGCGGTGGCGGTGCATAACCACTACAAGCGTCTGGCGCACAGCGAGGCGGGCGGTGAACTGGAACTGGCCAAGTCGAACATCCTCGTCATCGGCCCCACGGGTTGCGGTAAGACGCTACTCGCGCAGACGCTGGCGCGCATCCTCGACGTCCCGTTCACCATGGCCGACGCCACCACGCTGACCGAAGCCGGTTACGTGGGCGAGGACGTGGAGAACATCATCCTGCGACTGCTTCAGGCCGCCGATTATAACGTCGAGCGCGCGCAGAGCGGTATCGTGTACATCGACGAGGTGGACAAGATCTCGCGTAAATCCGACAATCCCTCCATCACCCGCGACGTATCGGGCGAGGGCGTGCAGCAGGCGCTGCTGAAGATCATGGAAGGCACGGTGGCCTCCGTTCCGCCGCAGGGCGGCCGCAAACATCCGCAGCAGGAATTCCTGCAGGTGGATACCTCGAACATCCTCTTCATTTGCGGCGGTGCGTTCGTGGGGCTTGAGAAGATCATTGCCGCGCGCGGCAAGGGTTCCGCGATCGGCTTCGGCGCTGACGTGCGCGGCGAGGAAGTGCGCCGCACCGGCGAAGTGCTGAAGGAAGTTGAGCCGGAAGACTTGCTGAAATTCGGTCTTATCCCTGAGTTCGTAGGCCGTCTGCCGATCATCGCGACGCTCACCGACCTTGACGAGGCCGCGCTGATCCAGATCCTTACCGAACCTGCCAACGCCATGGTGAAGCAGTACCAGAAGCTGTTCGAGATGGAAGGCGTCAAGCTCACCTTCACGGATGAGGCGCTGCATGCCATCGCCGACAAGGCCATCGAACGCAAGACCGGTGCGCGCGGCCTTCGCGCCATCATGGAAGAGCTGCTGCTCGACCTGATGTTCGAAGTGCCGAGCATGGCGGACGTGCAGGAAGTCATTATCGGTGACAAGACTGTCTCCGAGAAGGCAGAGCCCGTGCTGGTGCGTGGCGAGCGTCCTGCCAAGAAGGCCTCCGGCGGCGGATCGAAGAGCGCCAGTTAGTCGTCCCTTACTGCGCCGCAGGGGGAGGGGCTATCCGGACGGCGACCACAGTGATGTCTGGCCATGAGCGGTCAAGCGGAAAATCGCCTTTTTCTGCGCTGCTGCCCTTGTAATGGGCCGTGAGTTACCTATATACTGAGCAAGCCGAAACCGTCCGTCCGGGCGGATCAACCGTTGAGAGATTTCCGAGAGATTTCCATGAACGCTACCGCTCCTTCCCAGACCATCTATCCTATCCTCCCGCTGCGCGATATCGTGGTGTTTCCCAGCATGATCGTGCCGCTGTTCGTCGGACGCGAGCGTTCGGTGAAGGCGCTGGAAGAGGTCGTGAAGCACAATCGCAAGATACTGCTTATCGCGCAGAAGGATGCCGGGCATGACGACCCGCGCGCCTCGGACATCTATCGCGTGGGTACGCTGGCCAGCATCCTGCAACTGCTGAAGCTGCCCGACGGCACGGTGAAGGTGCTGGTGGAGGGCGAGAAACGCGCCCGTGTGGTGGAGATGGTCGAGAACCCGAATTTCCTCGAAGCGCAGGCGGAAGTGCTGCATGATGAGGTGGCCAACCCGCAGGAGGCCGAGGCACTGGCGCGCGCGCTGGTCGGACAGTTCGAACAGTACATCAAACTGAATAAGAAGATTCCGCCGGAGATTCTCGGTTCGCTGGGCCAGATCACTGACATCAGCCGTCTGAGCGATACGGTCGCCTCGCATATGACGCTGAAGATCTCCGATAAGCAGGAGATACTGGAGGTCATCGAAGTGGGCGAGCGACTGGAGCGCGTCTATGGCCAGATGGAAGGCGAGATCAGCGTGCTCAACACCGAGAAGCGCATCCGCTCGCGCGTCAAGCGCCAGATGGAAAAGACCCAGCGCGAATACTATCTCAACGAGCAGATGAAGGCTATCCAGCGCGAACTCGGCGAAAGCGAGGACGGCAAGAACGAGATCGGCGAACTCGAAGAGCGCATCAAGAACACCAAACTCAGCAAAGAGGCCAAGGAGAAGGTCGACGCCGAGGTCAAGAAACTGAAGAACATGAGCCCGATGTCGGCGGAAGCCACCGTGGTGCGTAACTATCTCGACTGGGTGCTGGGCCTGCCGTGGAAGAAATTCTCCAAGACGAAAAAGGACATCGCCTTCGCCGAGAAGGTGCTCAACAAAGATCATTACGGACTCAAGAAGGTGAAGGAGCGTATCCTTGAACACCTCGCCGTGCAGCTTCGCACCAAGCAGATGAAGGGGCCGATCCTGTGCCTCGTGGGGCCTCCGGGCGTGGGCAAGACGTCGCTGGCGCGCTCCATCGCGGAGGCCACGGGCCGTAAATATGTGCGCGTGTCGCTGGGCGGCGTGCGTGATGAGGCCGAGATACGCGGCCATCGCCGCACCTATATCGGCTCGATGCCGGGCAAGATTATCCAGTCGATGAAAAAGGCAGGCACTTCGAACCCGCTGTTCCTGCTCGACGAGATCGACAAGATGGGCCACGACTTCCGTGGCGATCCTGCGTCCGCGCTGCTTGAGGTGCTGGATCCGGAACAGAACGTGAATTTCAGCGATCACTACCTTGAAGTGGATTATGATCTCTCGAGCGTGATGTTCATCACCACCGCGAACTCGATGAACATGCCGCGCCCGCTGCTCGACCGTATGGAGATCATCCGTCTTTCCGGCTACACGGAGGACGAGAAGGTCGCCATCGCGCGCGAGCATCTCATCGACAAGGAGATGAAGGATCACGGGCTGAAGAAGAACGAACTCGCCATCTCCGATGCCGCGCTGCGCGATCTCATCCGCTACTACACCAAGGAAGCGGGCGTGCGTAATCTCGAGCGCGAGATCGCTAATATCTGCCGCAAGTCGGTGAAGGAGATACTCCGCAAAAAGTCCGAGCGCCGCATCACTGTCACGCCGAAGAACCTCGAAAAATTCGCGGGCGTGAAGAAATATATGTACGGCCTCGCAGAGAAGGAGAGCCGCGTGGGCGTCACCACCGGCCTTGCCTACACCGATTTCGGCGGCGACCTGTTGCAGATCGAAGCGGTCACCATTCCCGGCAAAGGCCGCATGACCATCACCGGACGTCTGGGCGAAGTGATGCAGGAATCCATTCAGGCGGCGTCGAGCTATGTGCGCTCGCGCTGCCTCGATTTCGGTATCATCCCGCCGGATTACCAGAACAAGGACATCCACGTGCACGTGCCGGAAGGCGCGGGTCCGAAAGACGGCCCGTCCGCAGGTGCTGCGATGGTGACCACCATCGTGTCGGTGCTTTCGGGTGTTCCGGTGAAGAAGACCGTGGCGATGACCGGCGAGATCTCCCTGCGCGGCAACGTCATGGCGATCGGCGGCCTGAAGGAGAAGTTGCTTGCGGCATTGCGCGGCGGCATCGAGACCGTCATCATTCCGGAAGAGAATGTGAAGGATCTGAAAGAGATCCCTGACAACGTGAAACGCGGGCTCGAGATCATCCCGGTATCGACGGTGGACGAGGTGCTGAAGATCGCACTCACCGAGCCGCTCACACCGCGCGAATGGACCCCGCCCGCGACACCTGTTGCGAGCGTCGATGACGATGCGTCGGAAGATCGCATCACGCACTGAAGTTTTTTCTGATATTTTTTTCTGTTGGCTGGCCGCCCGTACTTGTACGGGCGGCCAGTGTTTTTGCGGCTGTGCGTATTTTTTATAACGCGCTGTTTTTTACAGAATTTGATGATGCGAAAAGAAAATTCTCTGCGCGCGATTCTCTCGATCGCGCGAATCGATTTGCTCTGAACACGGCAGAATAAAGCCGTTTTTTTGCATTCGCATTTATTTATTCGCTTGATTTGGAAAAAAAGCGGGAATAAGCTCCGCCTACTGTTTTCTTGGATTAACAACCAAAAAGAAGGGGGTTGTCACGTGAATAAGAACGAACTCATTGCACGTATTGCACAAAAAACCGGTCTGTCCAAAACGGATGCAGCGCGAGCTGTTGATGCTGTTACGGATGCGATCACCGCAGCACTGTCGAAGGGCGACGAAGTTCGCCTGGTAGGCTTCGGCACTTACTCTGTTCAGCAGCGTAAGGCGACCGAAGGCCGTAACCCGCGCACGGGTGAGGTCATCAAGATCGCAGCGTCGAAGCAGCCGAAATTCAAAGCCGGCAAGGCTCTGAAGGACGCTTGCAACAAGCGCCGGGCTGCATAACGCTTCATCGCGTTAGTAACCGATACGAGAAACCCCGGGAGGCTTTCCCGGGGTTTTTCTTTTTCTGGAAGCCGCAGTTTCCCTTGG
>JADZBT010000118.1 GCA_020851915.1 Alphaproteobacteria bacterium
CGCGTTGCCCGCCGAGCGATGCTGGGCCGCGATCACGCCGCCCTGAGTCGCAGCGGGGAGCACCATCGCCGCGCATCCGGAGAGCAGCAGCGCCGCGCCGGTGAGTGAGGTGAATGTAAACAGGGTGCGATTCATGGCAGCATTCCTTCTTTCAGATATTCCCGATTTTATTTCTCCACACCCCGGACAAGAAGCATCCGCTTCGCAGATCCGGGGCCCTATGCGTGAGTTCCCGGATAGCCCTGCGGGCTTCCGGGATGTGAGTGTAGGAAACTTTATGTCAGACTATAGAACAATGTCATTCGCGAAACAACCGGGTGCGTTAAGGCTCCCGAGCCAGTGCATCGACTGCTTCACGCAGTTCGCCTTTGCTCCAGTCCGCGCCGCCCACGACCTTCGATACCATCCGGCGGTCGCGGTCGAGGAGGATGGTCTCCGGTACTTTCACCGTGTTGAATACGCCCGCCGACAGGCGCTGCGATCCGTCCCATGCCCAATAGACGTGCGGCGGCGTCTTTCCCGCGCTGTATTTCTCCTGCAGCATGGCCACGATGCGTTGTGCGTCCTCGCGCCTGCTATCGGTTGATACCGCGAGCAGCGCCACCCTGCCGCCGGATTCTTCCACCAGCGTCAGCATCGAGGGCAATTCGGTAAGGCAGGGCATGCACCAGGAGGCCCAGAAATTGAGCAGCACCACCGGCTCGGAGAGATCGGCGAGGGATACCTCGCCCGCCTCCAGCCCGGCGACGCGGAACGCGGGGGCGGCGGGCGGCACATGCGGTTCTGGTGCGCGGCTCGCCGGAGCGGGGGGCGCATCGGGCGTGGCGAAGCGGTCGTAGAGGAGGGCTGAGAGCGCCAGCAGCAGGATGGCCAGGCCGGAAAATAATTTGATCCTCATGCGGAACGCTCCTTTTGTTCCCTGACGCGAATGGCAAAATATATCAGCAGCAGGAAGAGTATTTCACTGCCACAGAACCATGCCAGCCGCTGCGCGATATGCTCGGTGAAGCCGTAGGAATGTAGGCCCACCGCCAGCAGGTTCACGCCGAACCATGCGAGAGCCACCACGATGGCGGTGGCGGCCATGCCCGCCGCGAATGCGAGCGGGCGCAATATGCCCGCCAGCTGGCCGTGGAACAGCCATGAGAGCCACAGCACCAGCAGCAGCGCACCGTTCTCCTTGGGATCCCAGCCCCAGAAGCGGCCCCAGGACTGATCGGCCCAGATGCCGCCCAGTATGGTTCCGAGCGCCGCGAAGAACAGTGCCACCAGCCCAACGCCCTGACAGGTGCGGAGTATCTCGGTGAGCGCCGCTTTCGCCGTGGGCTGGAACAGGCGGCGCAGCAGATAGAGATGCGCCAGCGTCGCCGTCACCAGCGCGCAACCGTAGCCGATGGTGATGGTCACCACATGCGTGGCCAGCCAGAAATTGGTGTTGAGCACGGCGGCCAGCATGCCCATGGTCTCGCCGTCGGCGGCGTAGCGCATGCCGATGGATTGCAGCAGCGTGGCGACGATGCCGCCGACCGTGAGCCCTAGCCCGTCGCGCCGCCGCCGTTCGAGGAGCAACGCGCCCACGACCGCGATGAGTGCCACGAAGACGATGGATTCGTAGAGCGTCGCCACGGGCGGGCGCGCCATGATGAAGACGCGCGCGATGATGCCCGCGCCGTGGATGACCGCGCCCAGCGACAGCAGCACCAGCCCTGCCTGCCGCACCCGAGCGCGCGGGGCGAAGACGTAGAGCACGGCGCAAGCCAGCGCCAGCGCATAGAGTGCCAGACTCACCGGGAAGGGATGCAGGCGGTCATACTGGTATTCGAGTGCGACCGCCGCCATGCGGGCGACGGGCTCGGCGAGGCGGAAGGCTTCCTCCTGCGCGCGCGCCGAGGTGTCGGCCCAGCGCGCGGTGTCCTGTGATGTGTAGGCCCCGGCCATCGCCTGCCAGAGCGCGAGATAGGCGCTGGTGCGCGGCGAACCCCTGCCCTCTTCCAGCACCGACCATGCGGAGGCCCATTCCTCACCGTCACGACCCCATTGCGGCGGAATGATGGCGAGCAGCGGGTTGCCGCTATCCATTGCCATGAGGCGCATGCCCTCGCCCAGCGCGATCAGCTCGCGGTCGCGATCGGTGAGGGCCGATTCTTTTTTCTTCAGCACCAGATCCATGCGCGCGACGAAGGCGTGCGTGCGCTCCATCATGTCGAGGTAGGAGAAGGGTACGCCGGCGGACAATGACAGTGCCTCCGCCTGCGTCGCCTCATGCAGGATGAATTGCGGCTGGATGAGCGATACCGCGTGGCTCAGCCGCGCCACCCACAGCAGGTTGAGTTGCAGGTCGGCCAGCTGGTTCTGCGCGAGGGTGCGGTCGCGTTCCGGTATGGCGAGTAGCGCGCGCAGCATGGAGGCCTGCTTCTGCACGGCGTCAGAAAGTTCGCGGAAGGAATAGCGATGGGTGTCGCGTGCCGGGAGTTCCAGCGCGGTGGCGACCTCGGGGTTGGGGATGTGGACCCGGGGGCGCGCATAGGCGCGTTCCTGATCGAGCAGCAACTCGGCCAGCCACGCGATCGCGGGCATGCCCTCCAGCGTGTCGCGGCCCGACAGGCGGGTGAGCGCATCGCGCGCGAAACTGTCGAGCGGCTTCACGCGGCCGCCTTCCTGCACGGGAATGCGCGCGAAATGCTCCATGGGGAGGGGTTCTGCGCGGGCGGGGGCGGCAAGGCAGAGGAGGGCGAGCAGGAGGGCCACAAGAGAGAGCAGGCCCCTCACCCCGACCCTCTCCCTATGGGAGAGGGGGAAGAAGCTCCTTCTCCCATAGGGAGGAGGCGGGGGATGAGGGGCCTGATGGTGCGATGGGTACATCATTCCTTCCCCCGCGCTACCAGCAGCGGTAGGCGCTGCGCCAGGTGGATCAGCAGGCCGATGCACATGATGATGCTTGAGATATAGGGGAACAACCGCCCGGCATTGTTCACCACCGCGAGCACGGTGGATACCGTACCTTCATGCGCGATGAAGGAGGACTGGTAGAA
>JADZBT010000119.1 GCA_020851915.1 Alphaproteobacteria bacterium
CATCTTCAGCTTTTCCGTACATGGGACCAGCATATCGAAAGCCGTTCCCAACGGCATAGCGAAGGGGCTGGATCCCTATCTGGATCAGTTCTCCGCGCCATCCATTGATTATGCCCTGCTCGCCGGGCCGGCCATCGGCTTCGTGGTGGGCGTGCTGTTCTGGATGATGTACCAGAACGACGAGATGTAAAACGGTTACCCTACCAACGGCCCGGCCCCGTGCGGGGGTGGATGCCTGTGCCCATCATTCTTGCCTCCCTGAGATCCGCGAACCGCTGTGCAAAACCACCGAGCCTGTCCTCACCGCCAGCCTCCAGCATCTTGGCAAGACCCGGCAATGCGATGATCGGCCGGTCATCGGCGATCTTGGTATAGTCCACATGGTTGGCGGCCAGTGCCCCGAGGTATCTGTTGGCTAATCGAACGGCGGTGTCCACTATCCCGGACGCCGTTTCCTGCTCGATATTTTCGGTTCTGGGTGCTTCAATATCAACACTGCCCTCCTGTGCCGCCTGATGCATCCTCTCGTCAATAAGGGATAAGGCAGCCTCTATGCGAGGCACGTCCAGACTCCCCTCCTCCCGGAGGGCGGTCAGCGGCAGGAGTATCTGGCTGTAGTAATCTTCCATGAATTCCAGTGAGAACTGAATCTGCTCGACACTGGTCAGCATGCTCTCTTTCTCGGCTTTTTCACCTTCCCGCCTTCCTGCCCTGTACAATGCCTGCGCGACCTTATTGATGAACACCGGCAGGGGGAGCACAAGATAGAACGGCAGAGCCGCCGCCGCAGAGGCGCTAGCGATAATGGTTCCTGTGTACGCCTTCGCGGGCGTGGACAAAGGGGTGTCGTCCGGCATGCCCTCGCCGGCAGCCACCAGCAGCGACAGATGCTCCGGGGACAGCAGCACCTTCCCCGACGTCAGACTCAACCGCAGGAACTCGCCCAGCTCCTCTCGCTCAGCAAGTTGAAGCAAAAACCGTTTGGCCGCTCCGTCTCCGAGCTTTTCCACAAGCTCATGGGCCGTGGCATCGGTCATCGCTTCATCGTTCACAGACATCCCGCACCGTACATGTATTTGAAAACACGGCGCGATATTACCGCAGGTATGTTACATTTATGTTAATGGGAGGCCAGTTTTCCCTGCTCCAGCGTCACGGCCCGATCCATCTTGCGGGCCAGATCCATGTTATGCGTGGCGATGAACAGAGCGATGCCCTTCTCACGGGCCTGTTGCAGGAATAGCTGGAACACCCCCTCTGCCGTCTGGGGATCGAGGTTGCCGGTGGGTTCGTCGGCCAGTATCAGGGCGGGATTATTGGCCAGCGCCCGCGCGATGGCCACCCGCTGCTGCTCGCCGCCGGACAGCTCCGCCGGGCGGTGTGTGGCGCGCTGCTCCAGACCCAGCGAGGCCAACAGGGCCAGCGCCTGCTTCTTCGCCTTTGCTTTGGATACACCGGCGATGATCTGCGGTAGGGCGACATTCTCCCACGCCGAAAACTCCGGCAGCAGGTGATGGAACTGGTAGACGAAGCCGATGGATTCGCGGCGCACGCGGGTACGCTCGCCTTCCGAGGCGTTCGAGATGTCGCGGCCCTGAAGCGCCACCGTGCCGCCATCCAGCGTATCGAGCAGCCCGGCGATATGCAGCAGGGTCGATTTACCCGCGCCCGACGGCCCCACCAGCGCCACCATCTCGCCCGCCGTGAGCGAGAGCGATGCGCCCTTCAGTACCTCCAGCGTATTTTTTCCCTGACGATAGGTTTTCGTAATATCGCGCAACTCCAACACGCGACTCTCGACTCCCGATTCTCGACTCTTACTCATAACGCAGCGCCTCCACCGGGTCGAGCCGTGCCGCGCGCCATGCGGGATAGATGGTGGCGAGGAACGACAGCGCCAGCGCCATCAGCACCACGCTTGCGACATCATCCACCTCCACCTTGGCGGGGAGCGTGGAGAGGAAATATATCTCCGCCGCGAACAGGTCGGTTCCCGTCAGCCCCTGCAACCACTGGCGGATGGATTCGATGTTCAGCGAGAACGCGACACCCAGCGCGAACCCTGCAAGCGTTCCCGTCATGCCGATACTGGCGCCGGTGAGGAAGAATATCCGCATGACGGCGCCGCGCGTGGCGCCCATGGTACGCAGGATGGCAATGTCGCGGCTCTTGTCCTTCACCAGCATCACCAGCCCGGAGATGATGTTGAATGCCGCGATGACGATGATGAGCGTGAGGATGAGGAACATCACGTTGCGCTCGACCTTGAGCGCGTTGAAGAACTGCGCGTGCGAACGCTGCCAGTCATAGACCTGATAGCCGCTCCCCAGTTTCTCGCCCAGTTGCGCGGCCACGTCCGGCGCGAAATCGGGATGATCGAGCATCGCCTCGATGCTGCTCACCGCCTCGCCGAACTCGAAATAGGTCTGCGCGGCATCCATGGGCATGTAGATCATCGCGCTGTCATATTCGTACATGCCGACCTCGAAGGTGGCGATGACCTCGTATGCCTTCATGCGCGGCACAGCTCCCACCACCGTGAAACGCCCCTTGGGCGATACCAGCGTGATATGGTCGCCCGGCGATATGCCCAGCTGCCGCGACAGGCGGTAGCCCACCACCACGCCGTTCTTGGTCTTGCCGAAGGCATCCACAGTGCCGGACACGATGTTATCGACGATGAGCTTGCTGGCGTTGAGGTCGTCCGGACGCACGCCGCGCACCGCGACGCCGGCGGTCTTCTGCCCCGCCATCGCCATCACCTGCCCTTCCACCTGCGGGACGACGCGCACCACATGCTCCATGCCACGCACGCGCTCGGCCAGCTCGTCGTAATTGCGGAGGCTGGTATTCTCGGCATAGACCACCACATGCCCGTCCACGCCCAGCACGCGTGAGAGCAATTCCTGACGGAAGCCGTTCATCACCGCCATAACGACGATGAGCGTCGCCACGCCCAGCGCTATCCCCGCAAAGGAGAAGCCGGTGATGATGGAGATGAACCCTTCCTTCCTGCGCGCACGCAGGTAGCGGAATGCCATCATCCGTTCAAAGGTGGAGAAGAATGCCATGCGACTGTTGTACTCTCATCATCACATTACTGCCATACCGGCGGCGTTCTCGGAGATATAAGACCCGGCACGCGCCGGGATGGCATTATTTCTTTGTCAATTTGGCCAGCGCCGCCTCTGCCGATACTTCCAGTTTCTCGCCGGTCGCACGGTTCTTGAGTTCGACCGTGCCGGATTTCACGCCGCGCGGGCCGATGGTGGCCTGCCACGGCAGGCCGATGAGATCCATGGTGGCGAACTTGTTGCCTGCCGCCACATCGCGCTCGTCATACAGCACCGATACGCCCGCCTGCTGCAATTTTTCGTAGAAGGCATCGGCGGCGGCGGCACATTCCGCGTCACCCACCTTGAGGCTGATGAGCCCCACA
>JADZBT010000120.1 GCA_020851915.1 Alphaproteobacteria bacterium
CAATTCAAGGATCTGAATCCGGATCTCAGCAAGTGCGAGATCGGCCAGCCGGAGATGGACAGGCTGAAGGCCGGTCTGGAGAAAATTTACACCGGAGATGCCGGTTACACGCAGTATATCGATGATTATAAGCAGCAGATCAAGGGACGCCTTGCTACTGACCCCTCTACGGTCAGCCCGGTGGACGCCTATCTCGCACTCAAGGCGACGAACCGTCTGGTGCTCGATAAGCGCCATGAGGAGCACGGCTCCTTCTTCTATCGCGCGGCGGCGTATTTCCTGAGTTTCATCGGCAACACGGTGGTGTCCTTCGCGGGCGAGGGGCATGCGGGGCGTCCGAACTATGCCGAGAAGACCTCCAACCTGTTCGCAAACTGTGAAGAGCTGGCGAAGGTTCTGAGGGAGAACAACGCGGTGAACGATACGGCTGTTGCCAACGCAGCAAAATTTATATACGCGCAGGCGGCGTTCCGTGAGATGGGACTGGGCGAGAAAGAGCTGGTAGGCATCATCGGCGACTATGCCCATGGCCGCGTGCCGGAGCAGGTGAATGCGCGCATGGCCGCATGGAAAGGTGCTTCTGCCGCTGTACAGGAAACGGTGCGTGAAGAAGCCGTGCCGGAAAAGAAATTCGCCCGCGAGGAACTGCATGCCAAAGCGCCCGAGTATCATTCCAGTAAGCCGGCAGAAGTGAATACGTTGGTATCGGCAGGCGTAGGGCTGGGTATTCCCTCATAATAAATATTGCCATCCCGGCGAAGGCCGGGATCTTATCTATCCAATCACGCATGCGGAGATATAAGATACCGGCCTACGCCGGTATGGCAGGGCCTTTTGCGATTACACCCGCAGCATTCCCACCATATCTTTCACTTCATTCATATGCGATGTAGCGATCGCGCGGGCGCGTTCCGCGCCGTCGCGTAGCACGCTGTCGATATAGCCGGGATCGGCCATCAGGCGGCGCATTTCTGCGGTGATGGGTGCGAGTTTGGTGATGGCAAGCTCCGCCAGTGCGGGCTTGAATTGCCCGAAGCCGGAATTGGCGAATTCCTTTTCTATCTCCGCGCGTGGCCGCCCTGACAGTGCCGCGAAGATACGCAGCAGGTTCGCCACCTCCGGGCGCTTCTCCTCGTCATAGGTGATGCCCGGCTCCATGTCGGTCTTGGCTTTCTTGAATTTGTTGGCGATGGCATCGGCATCATCAGTAAGCGCGATGCGCGACTGGTCGGACGGATCCGATTTGCTCATCTTTTTCGTGCCGTCGCGTAAGGACATCACGCGCGTGGCCTCGCCCAGTATCAGCGGCTCCGGCTGCGGGAAAAATTCACGTCCATAGGCGCGGTTGAATGCGCCCGCGATGTCGCGCGCCAGCTCCAGATGTTGCTTCTGGTCTTCGCCGACGGGGACGTGCGTCGCCTTATATATCAGAATATCCGCTGCCATCAGCACGGGATAGGCGTAGAGGCCCAGAACGGCGTTCTCACGGTGTTTCCCGGCTTTCTCCTTAAACTGCGTCATGCGGTTGAGCCAGCCCAGCGGCGTATGGCAGTTGAGTATCCACGCGAGCTCCGAATGCTCCGGCACGGCGGACTGGTTGAAGATGGCGCTTTTCTTCGGGTCGATGCCGCAGGCGATGAAGGCCGCTGCCGTTTCGCGCGTGCTCTTCAGTAATTCCGCTGGGTTCTGGAACACGGTGATGGCGTGCAGGTCGACGATGCAATAGAGGCACTCATGCAGCTGCTGCATGGTCAGCCAGTTCTTGATGGCGCCCAGATAATTGCCCAGATGCAGATTGCCGGTCGGCTGGATGCCGGAAAGTACGCGTCCCATCGTTCTCGTCGCCTGTGTTTGATTATGAAGTGCGCGGGAGAGTTATGCGGATTTATCCGGGCAGGTCAAGCGCCCATCACCCATTATTGATTGTGCATGCGCTGCATGAATTGCTCGACGGCGGTGCTCACACAGCCGCGTCCCGACATGAGGATGATCTCCTGACCGGTCACGTTGTCGATCAATGACACATTATGGACGGTTCCGAATTCTGCGGAAGGGCAGGCGTCGCGCGTGGCATGCTCTTCCACGGCCAGCGTGTAGCGGGTCTGCACCGGTGCGCTGGGGATGTAGAACATCCAGCCCTCCGCCGCCAGCCGCGATTTGATGCCGCCCAGCACGCCTTTGGTTCCCGCGCCCGCCTTGATGGTCTTGTCGTGCGTGTAGATGGTTCCGTAGCGTTCTGCGTTGCAGCTATCTTCCTTGGTGATGCTGCAGGCGCTCAGCATGAACAGCGCGGTCAAGGCGGTGACGGGCAGAATGGAACGGAAAGCAGGCATAGGATCACTCTCCACGGTTGCTGCTAATCCTTATGGCACGTTCGCTGTTTAAGTCAATGATTGATATGGGTATTTTTGCTTCTGGTGTGGGCGTATGGTTAATAAATTAATTAAATTACGTTAATATTTTACCGAAAATTAAATATTTGTTAACCAATTTGGGTTGTAATGCCCACACCAAAACCAAGCCTAAAGTAGAAAAAATGGAGAGAAGCGATGACGGTAAAGGAGTATATCGAAAAAATGTTCTGGGGATTCTACAGCCTCAGTCCGTCGGATCTGTTCGAGTTCGCGACCGATCTCAAGCACGAGATCGACCGGGTGGCGAACGGACAGAACCCGAACGAGATCGACGTGTGCCATTCACTGATGAACATCATGGACATTACGCTGAACGATAACTGGAGCACGGATGGAGAAAAAGCAGTCAAAAAAGAAGGGGCAGCGTAATTATCCTGTAGCGATGGAACAAGGCGGCTGTTATAAAGCCGCCTAGAACCAAGGAGGCAGTTATCACAACGTATTTACATACCTATGACCTTCCGGCCGATGTTTCCTTTGACGGGGATGTCGCGGTGGATACCGAGGCCATGGGGCTGAACAATCATCGCGACCGGCTATGCGTCGTGCAGATGTCTGACGGGAAGGGGGATGTGCATGTCGTCCACTTCCCTACAGCTGATTATCGCGCGCCGCGCCTGAAGGCGGTGCTTGCGGATACCAAACGCGTTAAGATATTCCATTTTGCCCGCTTTGACGTGGCGATCATGAAGAAGTACCTCGAAATTGACACCGTGCCGGTCTATTGCACGAAGATCGCCTCGCGCCTGTGCCGTACCTATACGGACCGTCACGGGCTGAAGGACCTCTGCCGCGAATTGCTGGAGGTGGAGCTTTCCAAGCAGCAGCAGACCTCGAACTGGGGCGCTGCGGAGTTATCGGAGGCACAGGTGGCCTATGCGGCGTCGGATGTATTGTATCTGCACCGCCTGCGTGAGAAGCTGGATGGGTTGCTGGAGCGTGTGGGGCGTAGGGATCTGGCGCAGCAGTGCTTCGGCTTCCTGCCTACGCGCGCGCAGCTCGACCTTGAAGGCTGGCCGGAAATAGACCTCTTCGCGCATTCCTGACGATTAAAATTGTGTCACGTGGAACAATGTGGGGGATTATTTGCCCTGACCGCCGCCGGCTATCTCCGGCAGCTTGGACTGGGCGAACTTCAGGCCCATCGCGCCCATGGCTAGTAGGAACAGGTTCTTTGCAAAGAGAGCGCCATCCGGGCCGGTGCTGCTGATTCCAACCGTTTCGGTTATCATGTTTGCCGTCTCCGTTACCCGATCCGTGTTAGGATTGCTCAGCCTTGAGATCACCTCGTGCGGGCCGTGCGTGAGTACCACTGCGCCGATGGTGACCGTGGCCGCCTTGAAGACAAACGGTAATGCCTTTTTCGTGAATTCAAACCCGGTCTTGACCGCGCCGCTGATGAAGCCGCCCACCCGTTCCACAAAACTGGGGCCGGACGGAGCCTGCGGCCTTGCGGGGGCCGGTGCTTGCGGGGGGGTATGAGTGGGCGTACTCATGGCTAAAGCTGCACTCGCTTTGGTTGTTATCCTGATATACACTCTACCGGGAAATTATTACAATTTTGTGAAGAAAATGGCTTCCCCACGGCAATTCCGGTAGTTTTTTAGCATAAAATACAGTATTTACAGGGCGCTATGAAAAACAAAATACAGCAGATTTCTTCCCGCGATCTCGATGTCGCCCGTGAGGTTTTGAGCCGCGAAATAGAGGGTATTCAGGCGCTTAGTGATGCGCTGGATGCGAAATTCGTGCATGCGGTGGAGATCATTGCCGGCCTCAAGGGGCGATTGATCATCAGCGGCATGGGAAAAAGCGGCCATGTGGCGCGTAAGATCGCGGCGACCATGGCCTCCACCGGAACACCTGCCTATTTCGTGCATCCGGGGGAAGCGAGCCACGGTGATCTCGGCATGATCACGCCGCAGGATGGGCTACTGATGCTGTCCAATTCCGGAGAGACCATCGAACTGAAGGATATGATCGCCTACGCGCGGCGCTTCTCGATCCCGCTGATCGCGATGGTGCGGCGTAAGACCTCGGTGCTGGTGGATGCAGCGGATGTGGCGCTGGTGCTGCCGGAGATACCCGAGGCATCGCCGGTGAATGCGCCCACGACCTCGACCACCATGATGCTGGCGCTGGGCGATGCGCTGGCGGTGGCGCTGCTGGAGCGCAGAGGATTCGGCAAGGAAGAATTTAACGTGTTCCATCCGGGCGGCAGTCTGGGCGCGCAGTTCCTGCATGTGAAAGACCTGATGCACGCGGGCGATGCCGTGCCGCTGGTGCATGCGACGCAACCCATGTCGGAAGTGCTGCTGGTGATGACGGCCAAGAGTTTCGGATGCGCGGGCGTGCTGAATGCCGACGGTACGCTGGCGGGCGTGATCACGGATGGCGACCTGCGACGCCATATCGATGGCGACCTTATGAAGCATCAGGCGCAGGAAGTGATGACCAAAAACCCCGTCACCACAGGGCACAAGGCGCTGGCGGCTGAGGCGCTGGGCGTGATGAATAGCAAAAAGATCACCAGCCTGTTCGTGGTGGATGGAGCGCACAAGCCGGTCGGTATCGTGCATATCCACGACTGCCTCCGCGCCGGAGTAATGTAATGAGCGGTACGTCCCAGAAGCCAATGCGCCCTGCGATGGGGCGCGGCATGCATCCGCATGCGATGCTGGAGTCGGTCATACGCCATGCGCGCATCATCGTGCATGTGAAGCTGGTGCTGGTGGTCGTCGCGGTATTGCTGCTGGTGGCGCTCATCATCGTTGCCGCATCGAATTCCGGTGACAATCGTTTCCGCCTGATATTCAGCTCGCTGGAGAGCGGCGAGGCGGGCGCGCCGGTGATGACCAATCCGCGATTCCATGGGCTCGATGCGGAGAATAATCCCTATGACGTGTCGGCGGAATCCGCGACGCAGCAGGACGAGGATACGGTCCTCCTCAAGACCATCAACGCCAGTCTTGCGATGAAGGATAAAAGCTGGCTCACGGTCATCTCTGAGGGCGGGGTGATGAGCATCTCGAAAAAAAGCGTTCACCTTACGGGAAACACGCAGATATTCCATGATTCCGGCTATGAATTCAATACCACCGACGTCACCGTGGATATGGGAAAAGGCATGGCCTTTGGCAACAGCCCCGTGCGTATGCAGGGCGCTATCGGAACGCTCCGTGCAAATAGCTTTACAATTGAGAGCGGAGGAAAGAAAATAACACTGAAGAATGCGGTGAAAGTAACCTTGTATCCCAAGAGGCGCGGTTGATGGGCGGAAAAGCCTTCTTGTTGTGGATGATCGGATCGTTCCTGCTGGTGGCAGCGGACGCGTCTGCCGCGTCCCCTCTGGGTGATAGCTCCCAGCCCATCGAGATCACCGCCGATAGCCTTGAGGTGTTGCAGGAACGTCAGGCGGCGGTGTTCAGCGGCAAGGTGGAGGCCATTCAGGGGAATGTCACTTTGCGCTCTGATCGGATGACGGTGTTCTATAATCAGAAAGATAAAAGCGCATCGCAGAACCAGATCTCGCGTATCAAGGTTGAAGGGCATGTGCAGCTCTCTACGCCTGAGGAAACTGTGCGCGGGAGCAGCGGCGTGTACGATGTGGATAAGGAGCTGATCCAGATGTCCGGCGGGGTAGAACTGTCGCGCGGCGGTAATATCGTGCAGGGCAGCGCGCTGGAATACGACGTGAAAAGCGGCCAGAGCCGTGTTATAAGTGCTGCGGCGACCGCGCCGGACGGCAGCGCCGTCAAGCCGGGCCGCGTGAAGGCGCTGTTCGTGCCGGAACAGAAGAAGTAGAGAGCATGACCGAATCCAGCACAGACCCCTATCAGGGCCCCCAACTGATCGCAACCGGCTCCGGGCTGGTGGCGAGTAACCTCGGCAAGCAATATGCCAAACGCCCTGTGGTGCGCGATGTCAGCCTTTCGGTGGAGCGCGGTGAGGCGGTGGGACTGCTGGGGCCGAACGGTGCGGGAAAGACCACCTGCTTCTATATGATAACGGGATTGGTGAAGCCGGATTACGGCGCGATCTTCCTCGATGGAAATAATATCACCGACCTGCCCATGTATCGCCGCGCGCGGCTGGGTATCGGTTATTTGCCGCAGGAAACCTCCATTTTCCGGGGATTGACCGTGGAGGAGAATATCATGGCGGTGCTCGAGGTCACCGAGCCGGTGCTGGAAACGCGCAATATCATTCTCGAAGAGTTGCTGGGGGAATTTTCCATCACCCACCTGCGGCACGCTCCGGCGCTGGCGCTTTCGGGCGGAGAGCGCCGCCGCGTGGAAATCGCGCGCGCGCTGGCATCGTTCCCGTCATTCATCCTGCTCGACGAGCCGCTGGCGGGTATCGATCCCATCGCCATTGCCGAGGTGCGGCAACTGGTGGCGCACCTCAAGGATCGCGGCATCGGCGTGCTCATCACCGATCACAATGTGCGCGAAACGCTGAGCGTCATCGATCGCGCCTATATCATCCATGACGGCACGGTGCTGATGGAAGGCAAGCCGTCGGAGATCGTGAATAACAAGGACGTGCGCCGCGTGTACCTGGGCGAAAAATTCAGTTTATAGCAACGGCGGGAAAGCGGCATGACAAGCGGGGGAATGCGGCTTGAACTGAGGCATGGCCAGCATCTGGTGATGACCCCCCAGTTGCAGCAATCCATCAAGCTGTTGCAGATGTCGTCGATGGAGTTGTCGTCGTTCGTCGAGCAGGAGCTGGAGAAGAATCCGCTACTCACGCGCGAATCCTCCGAATCCGTGGAATCCGGCGAAGGTAGTTCGGGCGATGCGGAAGAATCGTGGGACTCGGAGGGCGAAGACGCTACGGCATCCCGCGAGGACGACACGGTGCGCGATACCGCCGATGTCGCGGAAGGCGCAGATTTCAGTGCATCGGAATCGGATTACGGCGGGGATGATTTTTCCTCTCAGGGCGCGGAACCGTGGGGGGCGGGCGGCAGCAGCTCTACCAGTGGAAGCGGCGGGTTCGCGGGCGAGGGATTCGGTCTGGAGCAGACCGTCGCCGGTGAGCAGACGCTGAAGGAATACCTGCTCGATCAGCTCGCGGTGGATATTCAGGATCCGGCCGGGCGTATCATCGGCGTGCAGCTTATCGATGCGCTGGATGAATCCGGTTACCTGACCGCAGATCCGGAACTGCTGGCCGAGCATATTGGCTGCACCGCCGCGCGCCTGGAGGAGGGCGTGCTTGCTATGCAGCAACTCGACCCGCCGGGTGTGTTCGCGCGGAATCTGGCTGAATGCCTCGCATTGCAGTTGCGCGATAAGGATCGCCTCGACCCGGCCATGGAAACGTTGCTCGACCATATCGACCTCATCGCCAAAGGGGATATTCCGGCGCTCTGCAAGCGCTGCGGAGTGGACCGCGAGGATCTGGTGGAGATGATCGCGGAGATCCGCGCGCTCAATCCGAAACCGGGAAGCCGCTTCAGCCGCGAAATATCGCAGCCCATCCGTCCGGACGTGACGGTGCGCCGGAGTAAGGACGGCGGTTGGGAGGTGGAGCTGAACAGCGAAACGCTCCCGCGCGTGCTGGTGAACCGGCAGTATTATGCGCGCATATCGTCGCAGGCGACGGACAAGAAGGATCGGCAATACCTGTCGGAGCAGTTGGGTATGGCGAACTGGCTGGTGAAGGCGCTGGACCAGCGCGCGCAGACCATTCTCAAGGTATCGAGCGAGATCGTCCGCCAGCAGGACGCGTTCTTCCGTCGTGGGGTGGCGCATCTGAAGCCGCTTATCCTGCGCGATATTGCGGAGAAGGTCGATTTGCACGAGAGCACCATCAGTCGCGTCACGACCAGTAAATACATGCTGACGCCGCGCGGAATTTTCGAGCTCAAAGATTTTTTCACGTCGGCGGTGGGCAGCTCCACGGGCGAGGGCAGCCATTCCAGCGAATCGGTCAAGCATGCGATCAAGGCGCTCATCGATGCCGAGGATCCACGCCGCATTCTATCGGATGACACACTGGCGGAAATGCTACAGAAGCAGGGAATCGACGTGGCGCGCCGTACCGTGGCGAAATACCGCGAGGCGCTGGGCATCTCCTCGTCCGTGGAGCGCCGCCGGCAGAAGAAACTATTGTCTTAATGCCTTGTGAAGTGTGTTAGGCTAGGCTAGACAGTGATGGAACCACGACACGCGAAGGTATTGCAATGGAATTTGTGACATTTGAGTCTGGCACTCCCATCTTTTCCAAGGGAGACAAAAGTGACCGCGCGTTCATTATCCAGACCGGCAGGGTGGAGATCAAGCGCAGCGGCGATCGCATACAGGATCATGTGGGCATTCTGGGGCCGGGTGCGCTGTTCGGCGAAGTGGGGCTGCTGACCAACGAACCGCGTCTGGAAACCGCCGTCGCGCTGGAGCGCACCACCGTCGAGCTGGTGCTGAAAGAGGATTTCGCGGCGCTGTACGATAATTGCTCGCTGGAGATACAGAAACTCATCAACGCGCTCTCGGCGAAGATCCGCGAGGTCAAGACCCTCCCCGTACCCGGCGCAGAGCCCGTAGCGCCACCGCCTGCCGCACCCGTAGCAGATAATGGCGCATTGGCAGGTGCGCTCGACCGGCTCGCTACGTTCCTTGAGGAAAGCGCAAAGGCCCCGAAGGTAGCTGTTGCTCCCGCCGCTCCGGTGCTTCCGGACAGACGAGTAGCGCCGCCGACCTCTGCAATTCTGGAGCGCAAGCCGATCGACTTCGGTCCCATTCTTCCGTTGTTGGAGGATGCTACCGTGAACGATATTCTTATCAACGGGCCCGATAATATATTCGTGGAGAGGCACGGAAAGCTGGTCAAATCGGAGATCGTCTTCCCGAACGACAAGGCGGTGCTGACGCTGGCCGACCAGATCGCCGAATCCATCGGGCGACCCATTGACCGTGGCCGTCCGCTGGTGGATGCGCGCCTTCCTGACGGCAGCCGCGTCAATATCATTGCCCAGCCGCTGGCGGTGGACG